>JAXDPV010000235.1:0-4264 GCA_034668185.1 Actinomycetota bacterium | reverse complement strand
GTCGAAGCCGCGCACGGCCCGGACCCGCTCGGCATCGACCGAGAACAGCGCGCCCGAGCACCACGCTTCTTGCAACGAGCGGGTGCCAGGCCCTGACGATGTTGCGTGGGCGGAGCCCCACCGGCCGAGCAGTCGCTGCAAGGCGGTGCGTCCAAGCGAGCCACGAGCCGCCAACCGTCCGGCGCGATAGCCGGTGAGGACGAGCGCTAGGGGAGTGGGGTAGGCGTTGACGACCGACGCCGGCCGTCCGTCGCCGTCGACCATCGGCACCGAGACGACCTCGTCGGGTGCGCCGGCCAGCAGCGCTTCCCAATGCTCGGGGGCGAGGGCGGTGTCGGGGTTGCAGAAGACGACCCGCGGCGTGGTGACCTGGGCCAGGCCCAAGTTGGCCCCGGCGGCGAAGCCGACGTTGCCGTGGCCGCGCACGTCGGTGGTTCCCGGTGTCGGTTGCAGCCGATCGTCGTTGTGGACCACCACCACCGGCGTGCCCGCGGGAACGGTGGTGAGGTCGAGGTGGTCGACGCCGTAGGCGACGTAGACCACGGTGCAGGGACGAGCGCTCAGACGATCGCCAGCATCCGTTCGAGGGCGACCTTGGCCCATTCGGCGGTGTCGTCGTCGACGGTGATGCGGTTCACGACCCGGCCTTCGACGAGGTTCTCGAGCACCCAGCAGAGGTGGGCGGCGTCGACGCGGAACATGGTCGAGCACGGGCAGATGAGGGGGTCGAGGGAGACGACGGTCTTGTCCGGGTGCTCGTTGGCCAGGCGCTGGACGAGGTGGATCTCGGTGCCGATGGCGATGGTCGAGCCGGGGGCGGCGGCTTCGACCTCACGGATGATGAAGTCGGTGGAGCCGACCCGGTCGGCGAGCTGCACGGTCTCGTGGGCGCACTCGGGGTGGACGACGACGAGCCCGTCGGGGTGCTCGGAACGGAAGGTGGCGATGTGCGACGGCTGGAACCGCTGGTGCACCGAGCAGTGTCCCTTCCACAAGAGGAAGCGGGCCTCCTTGACGTCACGGTCTTCGAGGCCGCCGAGGTCGAGCCGAGGGTTCCAGACCCGCATCTCGTCGAGCGAGTAGCCCATCTGCACGCCGGTGTTGCGGCCGAGGTGCTGGTCGGGGAAGAACAGCACCTTGTCGGCCTGCTGCGCCTCGAAGGCCCATTGCAATACGGCCCGGGCGTTCGAAGACGTGCAGACGGCGCCGCCGTGCCGGCCGACGAAGGCCTTCAACGCCGCCGACGAGTTCATGTAGGTGATGGGTACGACCCGGGCGATGTCGGTGACGGCGCCGATCTCGTCCCACGCCTCCTCGACCGAGTCGACGTCGGCCATGTCGGCCATCGAGCAGCCGGCGTTGAGGTCGGGGAGTATCACCTGCTGGTGCGGGCCGGTGAGGATGTCGGCCGACTCGGCCATGAAGTGGACGCCGCAGAAGACGACGTACTCGGCCGAATGCTGGTCGGCGGCAATGCGGGACAGGCCGAAGGAGTCGCCCCTGGCGTCGGCCCAGCGCATGACCTCGTCCCGTTGGTAGTGGTGGCCGAGGACGAAGGCCTTCGACCCGAGGGTGGCCTTGGCCGCGGCGATGCGGTCGGCGAGCGCGTCGGGAGAGGCGTCGGTATAGCCCTCGGGGAGAGGGGTCTGGAGGCGGAGCATGTAGGAGAGTGACCTCCGTTGAGAAGCCCCGATGTTGGCCGGCGGGAGACAGCCTGGTCGCCTCACCGCGGGTATGTCGGCCTCGGAGCTGGATATGTGCGCCGGATACCAGGCCGGCGTAGGGCTGAGTGTAAGCGAGAATTGCTCTCGTGGCATTGCAACGCCCGCCGGCCGGCACGATTCCCGAGGCGCCTGGGTCCTACCAGTTCAAGGACCGGGACGGCCGCGTCATCTATGTGGGCAAGGCCAAGAACCTGCGGTCCCGGCTGAGCAACTACTTCCAGAACCCGGCCAACCTCCACGTCCGCACGGCGCAGATGGTGCAGACCGCCGAGTCGGTCGAGTGGTTGCAGGTGCGCAACGACGTCGAGGCCTTGATGCTCGAGTACTCGTTGATCAAGCAGCACAAGCCCCGCTTCAACATCCGGTTGCGGGACGACAAGTCGTATCCGTACCTGGCGGTGACGATGGCCGACGAGTGGCCGCGGGCGATGGTGCGGCGTGGGGCGAAGGACAAGGGCACCCGCTACTTCGGACCCTATGGCCACGCCTATGCCATCCGGGAAACGCTCGATCTGTTGTTGCGCACGTTCCCGATCCGCACGTGCTCCGACCACAAGTTCGAACGCCACCACAAGCAGGGGCGGCCCTGCTTGTTGTTCCACATCGAGAAGTGCTCGGGGCCTTGCGTGGGTGAGATCGACAAGCCGTCCTACGACGAGCTGGTGTCCGAGCTGTGCCAGTTCCTGACCGGCGACACCGCGCCCATCGTCGGGCGGTTGGAAGCGTCGATGACCGCGGCCGCGTCTTCGCTGGAGTTCGAGCGGGCCGCCCGTTTGCGGGACCGGTTGGCGACGGTGCGCAAGGCCATCGAGAAGCAGCAGATGGTCACCGAGAAGCCGGAGGACCTCGACGTCATCGGCATCGAGGAGGACGAGCTGGAAGCTTCGGTCCAGGTGTTCTACGTGCGCCGGGGCCGGGTAGTCGGGCGCAAGGGTTTCGTGGTCGACAAGGTCGAGGACCTGGACGCGCCGGCGTTGATGGCCCGGGTGTTGGAGCTGTTGTACACCGAGCCGACGTTGGACGTTCCCCGTGAGGTGTTGGTGCCGGTGGTGCCTTCCGACGTTGCGTTCTACGAGGAATGGCTGGAGCTGTTGCGGGGCACCCGGGTGTCGGTGCGGATGCCGCAGCGGGGCGACCGTCGGGCGTTGCAGGAGACGGTGACCAAGAACGCCAAGGAGGAGTTCGTCCGCCACCGGTTGAAGCGCTCGGCCGACCACAACTCCCGTGCGCGGGCGTTGACGGCATTGCAGGACGCGCTCGACCTGCCCGAGGCCCCGTTGCGGATCGAGTGCTACGACATGTCGCACATCCAGGGCTCGGATTACGTGGGCTCGATGGTGGTGATGGAGGACGGGCTGCCGAAGAAGTCGGAGTACCGGCGCTTCAAGGTTCGTGGCGTGGCCGGCAACGACGACTTCGCCGCCATGGAGGAGGTGTTGACCCGTCGGTTGACGGCCTTGCTGGCCGAGCGCGACCGGCCGTTCGTCCCGGCCGAGGGGGCCCGGCCCCGCAAGTTCTCGTACCCGCCGCAGTTGCTCCTGGTCGACGGTGGGCGGGGGCAGTTGAACGTGGCCGTGCGGGTGTTGGAGGAGTTGGGGCTCGACGACGAGATCCCGGTGGCCTCGCTGGCCAAGCAGTTCGAGGAGGTCTACGTGCCCGGGCAGGCCGACCCCATCCGCATCCCCCGGTCGTCGGAGGCTCTCTACTTGTTGCAGCGGGTCCGTGACGAGGCCCACCGCTTCGCCATCACGTACCACCGGCAGTTGCGGGGCAAGCGCATGACCAAGTCGGTCGTCGACGACATCCCCGGCCTCGGCCCGACCCGCAAGAAGCGGTTGCTCAAGGAGCTCGGCGGCGTCGGCGGGGTCAAGGCGGCTTCGTTGGATCAGTTGCTGGCCCTGCCCTGGCTGCCCAACGTCGTCGGGACTGCTGTGTACGACAAGATCCATGGGGCCGGTTGATATGAAACTACACGTGGAGTAGAACACCCCAGATGCTGGGGCGGCGGGAACGGACGGGGCTTTTGGTCTTGCTGGCGGCGTTGGCCGTGGTGACGTCGGCTTGCTTCGGCCGGGCCAACGACGACGGCGTGGTCGGGCCGACGGTGCCGCCGGGTTCGTCGACCACGACCACCACCGCCGTTCCGAGTTACGACGTGCCGGCGGTCATCGATCTCGCCTACGTCCAGCGGGTGGTGTCGGCCTACGACCACGCCCTCGGCGATGCCATCCGGGTGTTGGTCCGTGACCGTTCGCTGTCGGACGAGTTCTTGAAGTACCTCGTCGGCTTGTACACGCCCGCCGAGTTCGAGACGCAACAACGGGCTTGGCAAGAAGAAGTGGCGAACGGTCGCATCGAGAAGTCAGCCGACCCGGTCGCTGACCCTCGGACCGAAGTGCGGCGGCTCGTGAGCGACCAGTCCGCCTGTGTCGTAGTCCAAGTCGATCGTGACTACAGCCCGACGCTCAAGCCCGGCGTGCAGCAGACCAAGCCAGCCCACGACCACTATCTCGTCCTGGTCCGCAAGCAATCCGGACGGG
>JAXDPV010000234.1:0-2857 GCA_034668185.1 Actinomycetota bacterium | reverse complement strand
CGTTGGCGGTGGCCTGACTGATCGCGTCCAGCTGGTGGCCGGCGGAGTCGATAGCCGTGCCGATGATGCGCGGCAGGTGCAACAAGACCGTGAGCAGCTGAAAGCAGAGCAGCGGGACAACGATCAGCACCCACACCGTGACCGCCACCCGCACCCACCGCTTCAAAACCGTGACCCGCTCGTCGGCCCGCTTCCACGGAACCAGGCCCGAGAGGATCGGCCGGATGCGGGCGAACAGGTCGGGCACGCCGGTCAGGTCGGCGACGATGTAGTAGCCGTCGAGGCGCACGACCGGCAGGAGCTGGTGGACGATCTCGAAGTGCTGCACGATCACCAGCAGGAGCACGGCCTCGTTGCCGGTGGCGGCGTACACCCCGAACGTGGCCAGGATCACGATGACGTTGAAGTAGACGCCACCGAGGTCGGTGCGCAGCCGCCCCCGCCGCCCGAGGCGGTAGGCGTCGGTCACGTCGGTGTAGAACGCCGGCCACGCCAGGTACAACCCGCACCCCATCTTCCCCGGTTGGCCGCCGCTGTAGCGGCAGCCGGCGGCGTGGCCGATCTCGTGGAATGCGGCCGCGAGCACGACGCCACCGAACAGCGGCAGGAACAGGCCGGGGTGGTACAGGCCTTCGCGCACCGACTGGGCCACGCCGTGGCCGGCGAACAGCCACACGTCGGCCGCGATCCACGCGCCGAGCACGGCCAGCACGAGGGGTCCGAAGAACAGCCACTGGAACACCGCCGCCAGCGCGTTCGACAACCACTCGGGGATGATGCCGGCCCGGAAGTTCAGGGCGAGGAACGGGTCGGCCTTGCGGGCCTCGGGCGACGAGCCGTCGGCCTCGGCCAGCACGCCGAGCGGGCGCAGCTTCTTGTCGATCAGCGTCTCGACGTTGCCGGCGCTGACCCCACGGCCGATCTCGTCACCGACGGCCGATGCGATCTCGTCAGCGGTGTGGGTGCCGTCGGCCTGGGCGGCGACGGCGTAGAGCAGCGGCGTCAGTTGGATGACCTGACCGTCGGCCCGGCGGACCAACGACGGCGGCTCCTTGAACCCGGAGCCCTCCATCTCGCCGATGAGCTCGATGCCCTCCGCCAGTTTCGGTTGCGGCTTCATTGCTGAGTTCCCTGCCACATCCGGCAGGGAACTCAGCAATGGACGTTCGGAGACGCTCAGTTGGACTGGGTGATCGGGGCCGTCTGCTGCGCGTTGGCGTAGGCGACCGAGTTGTCGGACAGGACGTTGGCGGCGACGGCGGCGTTGACCGGGGCGGCCAGGTTGGCGTTGATGAGCGACATGGCCTCGCGGTCGGGCAGCTCCTCGCCCTCTTCCTGCTCGAGCTCTTCGTCGGTGAGCTCCTGGTCCTGGATCTCGTCATCGGGCATGGTGGTGTCTCCTCTCAGTTGCTCTGGTCGATGGGCGTGTTCTGGGTGGCGTCGGCGTAGGCGATCGCCCCGTCGGACAGCACGTTGGCGGCCACGGCGGCGTTCACCGGGATGGCGATGTTGGCGTTCACGAGCGACATGGCCTCGCGGTCGGGCAGCTCCTCGCCGTCTTCCTGCTCGATCTCCGCAGCCGTGAGCTCTTGGTCCTTCTCGGGCTTTGCCATGGGGTTCCTCTCAGTTGCCTTGGGTGATGGGCGCCGTCTGCTCGGCGTTGGCCACCGCCGTCGAGTGGTCGGAAAGGGCGTTCAACGCCACCGCGGCGTTGATGGGAGCGGCCACGTTGGCGTTGATCAACGACATCGCCTCCCGATCGGGTAGCTCCTCGCCTTCCTGCTCTTCGACTTCCTCGGGTGTGAGCTCGTCATCGCTCATGGTCACTTGACCCTCCTTTGCCACGTTGATGGCGACCTTGATGTTGCGGCCGGGGTTGTTGTTCACGGCTCCGCGTGTTCCCGCGGTGGTACCGGGTGAAACCGTGCCGGTAGTGTCACGGGCCATGACAAGCATTCAGTCGCCCGCCCGCGTCACCGTCACCGGCGCGGCCGGAAACATCGGTTATGCCTTGCTCTTTCGCATCGCTTCCGGGCAGCTTCTCGGGCCCGACCAACCGGTGATCCTGCAGCTCCTGGAGATCGAGCCCGCGCTCAAGTCGCTCGAGGGCGTGGTGATGGAGTTGGAGGATTGCGCTTTCCCGTTGGTCGCCGGCATCGAGGCCACCTCCGACCTGAAGACGGCCTTCGACGGCACGTCGTGGGCGATGCTCGTGGGGTCGGTGCCGCGCAAGGCCGGCATGGAGCGCGGCGACCTGCTCAACATCAACGGCGGCATCTTCAAGCCCCAGGGCCAGGCCATCAACGACTACGCCGCCGACGACGTGCGGGTGCTGGTGGTCGGCAACCCGTGCAACACCAACTGCCTCATCGCCAAGTCGAACGCGCCCGACGTCCCCGACGACCGCTGGTTCGCCATGACCCGCCTCGACCAGAACCGGGCCAAGGCCCAGCTCGCCAAGAAGGCCGGCGTCACCGTCTCCGACGTGTCGAACGTGGCCATCTGGGGCAACCACTCCGCCACCCAGTTCCCCGACTTCGCCAACGCCCGCATCAACGGGCAGCCCGCGCCTTCGGTCATCGACGACGACGCGTGGTTGCAGGGCGAGTTCATCTCGACGGTGCAGAAGCGGGGCGCGGCCATCATCGAGGCGCGGGGCTTGTCGTCGGCGGCCAGCGCGGCCAACGCTGCGATCGACTCGGTGGTGTCGGTGTGGCAGCCGACGGCGGCGGGCGACTGCGTGTCGTTGGCGGTCGTGAGCCGGGGCGAGTACGGCGTGCCCGAGGGTCTGGTGTTCGGCTACCCGGTGCAGTCGACGGGGTCGTCGTGGTCGGTCGCCGAGGGCTTCGAGCTCGAC
>JAXDPV010000233.1:0-8325 GCA_034668185.1 Actinomycetota bacterium | reverse complement strand
CCGGCTCCCCAACGTTCCTCAGGATCACAAGTGCGCACGCCTACACGGGCACTCCTACCAAGTCGCGGTCCACGTCGTCGGCGACGACGACGAGAAGGCGGGGTGGGTCATGGACTTCGCCGACATCAGCTGCGCCATGAAGCCCGTCCTGGCGCGACTCGACCACTACTACTTGAACGAAGTCGACGGCCTTGACAACCCAACCAGTGAAGTCGTCGCTCGATGGATCTGGGAGCGCGTGAGCCGCACGTTGCCGGGTCTCAGCCAAGTCGTCGTGCGCGAAACGTGCACGTCTGGGTGCGCGTACCGAGGCGAGGCCTGATGATCCCCACCGAACTCGCTGATATACAGGCATCAGCATCGCGTCAGCAGATCGCCCTTGAGGCAGTCGGCATCTCGGGACTGCGACACCCAGTCGTCGTACTTGACCGGCTGCGAGCGAAGCAGGAGACGGTCGCATCCTTGACGATGGCTGTCGACCTGGCGGCGTCACAACGTGGCGCTCACCTGAGCCGCTTCCTCGAAGTCCTGTCAGACGCCGAGAGCGAGCTCACGGTGCGCACGGCACAGAACCTCCTTGCCGCCATCACGACTCAGCTGGGCGCTACCACAGCGACCATCGACGCCGAGTTTCCTTACTTCATCGAGAAACGCGCCCCGGTTACCGGCGCACGCGGGCTCCTCGATGTGGCGTGTCGGTTCTCGTTCCGAGGCGGAATCGACGCGATGGACTTCGTCCTCACGGTGACAGTTCCCGTGACGACATTGTGCCCCTGCAGCCGCGCCGTCAGCGACTACGGAGCGCACAACCAGAGGTGCGCGGTCACCATCGCTGCACGCGCCGCGGCGACTGAGGAACCCGCCGACGACGAGATCGTATGGATCGAGGACCTCGTCGATCTTGCTGAACGGCATGCGTCCGCACCGATCTATCCCGCGCTCAAGCGTCCTGACGAGCGGTTCGTAACCATGCAGGCGTACGACAATCCGGCGTTCGTCGAGGATGTCGTCCGTGGCATCGCCGAGGAGTTGGCCGGCGACCACCGTGTCGCCGAATTCTCTGTCGACGCTTCGAGCGACGAGAGCATCCATAACCACCGCGCTTTCGCCCGCGTTGGACGCCCACTCCTTTAGCACCGCTAGGCGGGAGCTTGCTCGCCTTGTGTCCAAGCGAGCAGTGCTCTTACGAGCGCGGTCGCTCCCCGGCCGTGAACGAGAACGAGACGCGTCGGATCCGAACTGGCGACGTCGATGGCCTGAGTCGCAGCGTGCTTTGCATGGCTGGTCTGGACCAGTATCACATCCGCTCCGCGGACCAACGCAGTAAGTGAGTCACTGTTGACGTGACCCGACGAGGTGCGGACCTCGACGTTCGGGAACATCGCCCGAATGCGGTCAGCGGCAACCCGGGTCGCACCCTCAAGCAGCGAGTAGATCCCCACCGACCGAAACTCCTGGACAGCGCGTTCAGCCTGAGTCGTTTCGCTGGCGGGTGTTCTCGCAAACGCGATGCCTGCGTCGGCGAAGACGTAGTGCAGGACAGCGCTGTCGCCCTGCTCGAGGCGGTCGACCCAGGCGGTAGCGACGCCGGCGGCGTCGGCGATGAGCGCACCCCGGCTCGGCAGGTCGGGACTCGAGAACAGGAGGAAGAGATCGAGGCACTGCGCCAACCAGTTCGCATCTCTGGGCCCGAGCAGCGGGAGCTGCCGGGAGACCGCGCCGACCACCTCGACGTACTCCTGCACGGTGCAGCCGACGAGCAGCACCTCCTCCAGCAGGGCCAGCGAAACCTGTCGCTCGGTCCTCCCTGGTTCGCTCGCGAGGAGGATGTCGAAGATCGTCGCAGCAAGGCCAACGCCCGATGGCGGCAGACCTTCCTGGACCAGCCACTCGACGAAGACGGGTAGGCCATTGCGGACGCGCCCGCGGCGAGCATCGTTGAGCGCATCGAGGAGCTCTACCGCCAGATCACCTGCCTCATGGTCGAGCGCCTCGGGCGTACGGCGCCATTGCGAAGCCCACTCCGCCAACAGGTCGGGGCGATCTGCCCACTCGCCTGCAAGCCAGTCGAGCCAGCTTGCCGGCACCCGGGCCTCA
The DNA here is from genome assembly GCA_034668185.1 of Actinomycetota bacterium. Lineage (GTDB taxonomy): Bacteria > Actinomycetota > Acidimicrobiia > Acidimicrobiales > CADCTF01 > DATLED01. Next base: position 6,228 of record JAXDPV010000233.1, on the reverse strand, counting down.
GAGGTTCGGGAGAGGAGTCGCTCGTGAAAGGCGCGCTCGACCGAACTCGCCAGGAGTTGCTCCCGGTCCTCCGGGGCGAGGGCCTCGACCATGGTCAGCGCCCGTACCGCCGACGCGCTGTCACCGATGTTGACTGCTGCCGCGAGCGCCACCGAAGCCGTAGACCGTCTTGTGCCCTCGGACTCGGCGGCTTGCAGGGCTGCCCAATAGTCGCCCTCGTGGTAGAGCTCGAGCGCACTCCCGGACCTCCGCGGCGCTGCGGTCAGCGCGCTGGCGAGCGTTCCTGCCACGATCACGGGGTCGTCGGGGAAGAGCTCATGGACCTGGGCTAGAAGCCAAGCCCGCGGTTCAGGAGCGAGCTGTTCTCGCAGCACCAGGCAGCGCGCCGTGGAGAGAGTTGTGACCTGCTCGCGATGCGTCACGAGGCCTGGCCATCCCTCCTCGAGCCTCTCGGCGATCTGAGCCCAGTCGTTCGACGCCCCCGCCTGTAGAGCCGGCTCGATGAGGAGCGCGTCCGCCGCGGCGGCAACGTGCTCGGTGACGGCCGGCGGCCGAGCAAGTAGGGAGATGCCGCGGAGCGACGGGTCGTCACGCAGGTCCGCGGGCTGGCCGAGCGCGCTCAGAAGCTCGACGCGCAGGAAGCGAATGTTGGTCGCGTTCAGTAGCGAGCGGGACCTGATCTCATCGAGCGCCGCCTCTGCCAGTGACCGATCGGCGGCGAGAACAGCCTCATAGAACTGCCGCAAGACTCGGCCGACTGGTCGTGGCTGGTCTACGCCGCGCTCGGGCGCGAGGGACCAGGTGTCGGTGAGCGAGGCCACGTTGCTCCGCGCCTCTGCTTGCCATCCGTCCACGACATCGATCCGCACGACTACGCCACCCGGAACAAGGTCCAGCGCTGCTTGATCCACGGGGTCGGATGAGCCGATGACTTGGCGGACGCGTGATGAGATCGGCGTTCCGAGCCAGCACCGGAGTTCCTCTCTGAGGAGCCGGGCCTCGCGGTCCGAGGGCGCTAGGCCATACCAGCGGGTCACACCGGCCACGCGGGCCGGCAGGACGGTCCGTACACCGGAGGACTGCAGGCGACCGGTGAGGAGCCCGACGAGTTCCAGCATCGGGCCTTGCAGGGTGGACGGGTCAACCTCGTTGGGAGGCGAGTAGAAGGTCGACGCCGGCGGAGGGCTCGTCACGGCTGGCCCCAGCGGTCCTCGTATGCGTGACGAGCCCGTGCGACGGAATCGTCGTCATCGGTCAGCAGAATCGACTCCTCCAGGCGACGAAGGCCGTTGTAGGTGAGGTTCATCGACCCGCTGAGAAGCAGATGGCGCGTGAGCACGCCCTTCTCGTGCAAGTCCTCCGCGAACCGGCACAGGAGCCGGTCACCGACTCCGGCCTCGCGGGCTCGTTCGGCGAGTTGTTCCGTGAACGTGTGGTTGTGGTCGTCGGGACGGCATGCGATGACGACGGTGCCACCGCGTTGGAGTTGGGCCAGCAGTGTCTCGGCGAGACGAATGGTCCGCCGCGGCACGTCTGGCAGGAGTCCGGTGAACCGAGCGGCGCGGTTATCGACGACGACGACGTCAGAGATCCAAGGTGTGACTATCCACAGCGGCGCGCTCGGCGCCATGAGTTCAGCAATGAAGAGAGCCTGGAGAGCGTCTGCGAGTTCCTCTCGTGAAGCGAACGCCGTTGTCCGCAGATTTCGGGTTCTCACTGTCGGGCCTCGCGAAGTTCGACGAGCAGATCGAGGCCCGCCCGCGAGCGGCGCACGCCGACCACGCGCGGATGGAACTCAAGGACATCGACGCTCGTGGGTTCCGTGAGGAGATCACGGATGACGGCTGATGCGGATGTCTCGCCGTCTGCCCTGATCGTCGCGATGCCGTCCACGCGAAGCAGGGCGTCGACCTCTTGTCGCCAGTCCGGTCGAGAGGCTTCAACGACAGGGCCGCGTGGGACGGTGACTGCCTCGAACAGAAGGCGCTCCGTCGGCTCGAAGTCAACGTACGGCGAGTAGGTCCGGAGCGCGGCAGCTCGAAGCCGGTTGCCGCGCGGCCATAGCAGTCCGACGATCTGTCCGATCTCCAAGCCGGACTGAGCGGCGGCGTGCCCGCCGATGGCGGACTGGAGCTGTCGGCGCACGTCGGCGTCCGAGGCTGCGACGTGTGCGAACACGCGCAGCTCAACCTCGATCCCAAGAGACGATTCGAGCGCGTCCCACCGCGCCAGCAGGCTCGAGATGAGTCCCTCCAGGTCACGGTCGCTGCCTGAGCGGATGATCCGAGTGGCGAGGGCTGACACGATCGATTGGTCACCATCGAGCCCCAGTTGGAATAGTGCGGCACGCAGGTCGCGCCACGCTTCTGTAAGCCCGGTGAGATCGGTGGCAGTGCGGATCCGCGTCGCTGGCTGGGCGATCGCAACCTCATCGGCGGTCGCGAGAAAGTGGCGCAGGTTCGAGTCGACTCGCTCCCCGTCGCCTGGGCCAAGAGCCGCCGTGACGAGTGCCCAGAACGCGCGCGGGTCCTCGACGTAGCGGTCGACGACGGCCTCGACGATGCCGACTCCCCCTGGTTGGTCTTCGGAGATGTGCAGCGTTCCCATGGGCGGGCCGTCGTCGGATCCGATGTCGAGGTCGCAGCGAAGATCGGAGGCGTCCACTTCAGGGCACGAGGACTGAATCGCATCGACTACCGCCGCCGCGAGCGTTGTCAGGTAGCGCTCTTGCAGCCATCGAAGCCATTGGTCGTCGGGGTCTGCCCATAGGGCGGCGGTGGCGTTGCGTAGCTCCGGTATGACGCCTGGGAGACGGACCGCGTCGGCAAGGTCGGTGACGAGCCCTGGATCCGGAGGCCCTCCCGCCGCAGCAGTTGTCCCGAGAGGGGTTGCGCCGAACACCTCTCTCGCGGCATCGACGAGGTCAGCCCGAAGATCGTCGTCGCTCGAGGACTCGAGCACATCCCTCAGCGAACGCCCGCTGCTGTTCTTGACGAGCACCGAGAGCAGGACCTGATGAAGCCACTCTCTGGTGAAGGCAGACGGAACGTGCGCGCTGAGCGCGGGGCTGTTCCGGACCACGTATTCCATTCGGGCGACGCGCAGCGACCGCAGTACTGGCTGACTGGTTGGCACGCTCGCTGGCAGTGTCACCGACAGCTGCAGCGCGTCGACGTCCATGCCGAAGCCGACCGCGGTGCTTGCCCCTGCGAGGGTGACGGTGTGCTGCGTGAGCGGAGGTTCAGTCGTGCTGTTCCGCTCGACCTCGAAGGCGGTGGCGTGTCGCCAAACCGTCTGCGGGCACCGGTGTCGGTGAGTGAGGGCCTGCAGCTCGTTGACGACGTCCGACCACGGGGAACCGGCGGGCAAGTCCAGGGGAAGTGGCACGCCGTCGTGGTCGAACGAGACCTCCCAGATCCATCGCCCGTACGAGGAGTCAGACACCGAACCGCCCGGAGTAGCGAGGCGGAGGCACGTGGGCTGCACGAGGCGACCTGCGGCTCGGCCGGGCGGCGGGTCGAGTTCGATGTAGGCGTCGCAGAAGTCTTCGATCGCGAGCGCAGCATCGTGTGACGCGGGGGGTGGAACCCAGAGCCGCTCGCGGCGACCTCCGAGCGCGTACCGGTAGCTCACGCGTCCGGGCGCGAACTGGCGCATCGCCTGCGAAACGGGTTCGGCTTCCTCGTCGCCCGGCCGACTTGCAACGACGAGGCGTATCTCCGGTGTCTGGAGCGGCGAGAACAGCGACGAAGGCAAAAATTCACTGAGCGGGGCTGACCACTCGAACTCATTGGGGAGCCTCGCCGATGCAACGGCTTCGAATCGACGAACAAGTGCCGGGAGGACCGCCGTGATCAGTCCTCGAGGGTGGTCCCAGAGGATCGCCCGCAGGTCCTCGTCTTGTAGCGACATGCTTCTTCGCAACTGCGAGGAGAGGCGGTCGATACCGCTGGTTGTGAGGATGTCGCGGCCGACCTCGAGGAGTCGAGAAGCGATCTGGCGCTGCCGCCCTCGGTCGTCCCAAGGGCGCTCGATGACCGATTGCACCGGTGTACCGGAGCTGTACCGACCGAGGTGGTCCAGCAACCACCAAGTCGCCTGCATCTTCAGGATGACGCGGTTGCGCAGCGGAAGTTGCGTTGGTTGCACGACCGGCGCGAACAGCGCTTCATACGACTGGAATGCGAGTCGGTCGCGTCCGTAGTCGGAGAGGACCACGATGGTCCAGGGTCTCATGGCCGGGTCCCGTCCGGCGCGCCCGCGTCGCTGGAGGAACTGCGCCGCGTCCCGCGGTGCCTTGTGCTGCAGGACTGCACCGACGTTCGGGTCGTCGAACCCGACTTCGAGGGACGCTGTCGCCACCACGACATCAGCGTCGGCGTCGACGCCGGCGTCTCGCGACGTCGTACGCGAAACGCGTACTGGCCATTGAAGGGTGCCGATCTGCTCGGCGAAGCCCCATAGCTGGCCCGCGTCCTCGCGCGCTCGGACGTCTGGCCCAGATGATCCCCGCAGCGTGGCGAGGCTGCCGTTCGGCTTTCGGTTGACTCCGCCAGACCGCCATCCCTCGGCGTCCTCGAGTTGGGAGTAAAGCCGATTCGTCACATCAAGGTCGTCGGTAAACACAAAGACTCGCGAACCGAAGGCGCCAAGACTGGGCTGGTTCGGCCCTTGGTCGAGCATGCGCCGCAGGAGCATGGATGTCTGGATCGTTGTGGAAAGCAGCGACGTCTGCGACGCTGGGTCGCCGCGAAGTGCCAGGAAGTACTCGCGGCCGATCTCCCTCATCTCGTGGGGCTCGGGCGCGACCACGTTGATGCTCGATGTGCCGACACCGGTGAGATCCGAGAAGAAGCCGGCGGGGTCGGACAGCGTGGCCGACAACCCAACTATGTGGGGAGATGTGGCGACTTCGGAGCGCCATCGACGAAGAAGGTTGGCGACTTGCGCGCCGTGGGTGCCCGCATACGTGTGGACCTCGTCGAGCAAGAGGTACTCAGGCGAACGGGAGGCGTCGCCGACCAACAGCCGTCGCATCGCGCCGGATCCGAGAAGGCGGTTGAGCATCTCGGTTGTGGTGAAGAGGACGGCAGGGGGTGAAGACCGGAGACCATTACGCGTGAAGTGGAGCCGGTCGCCGGTTAGGCGGCTGCCGCACTGGTCGCACGCCAACTCTTCGGCGTCGCCGGCAGATGTCGGCCAGACATAGGCGCCCTCGCACCCGGGCTCGAGACAGTCCAGGATCGGGCACCGCAGACCGCTGCCGTGCTGCTTCCATCCTCGCCCGCGTACTGCGAGTGCGTCGCGGCGGTCGCGGGGCACGGCTCCGTAGAGGACTCCGACTGATGGAGCAGCCTGTCCAGCGCCGACCAGGGTGCCGCAGAGGAGCAGCAAGGTCCTCAACTGATCGCGGAGCAGTTCGATTCGCGGGTAAATCGCGATCACTCGCGGAGTCCCTGGAGGACGGTCCGTCGCCAAGAGTTGCGTGAGCACCGGTAGGTAGAAGGCCAGGGTCTTGCCGGAACCCGTTCCTGCTGTGATGACCGTTCCCCGCGGCCCTGTGTGGTGTTGGGCGACCCGTGTCAACGCCCGAGCTTGGAACGCAGAGACCGACCTTCCAGCGAGGACCGCGTGCATTGCGGCGTCATGGCGTTCGGTCCAGTTCGCGTCGAGTGCGGCACGCGCGATCGCTGATAGCTCGGCGGCCGAGGTGCCCCGTTGCGGCACGACCCGAGGCTGACTCAGGAACCGTGCGTCAGACACCAACGCTGGAGCTGTCCTCCAATCCCGACCGTGGAACCATTGGCGTAGCGAGGTCGCAAGGCGAACCGTCTCGGCCATGCGGCTCCGGTACCGCTCCTCGGCGAGTCCTTTGGTGACGATGAGGCCGCGGTCGATGAGGGCGTCGAGCATCTCGTCGACGTCTGCATCCGGCGCGGCCCTCCGCACGAGGTCCTCGACCTCCGGCTCGCTGAGGGTCCCGTTGGTGACGCCCCAAGTGAGCAGCGGGAGTTCACGCTTCTCAACCTCATTCAGCGCTCGCCGGATGTCGTCCTCGGTCATCGACGGCGCACTACGAGGCTGTCAGCGACACCGGCACTTCGGAGCGCAGCGAGGAGTTCGTCGGTGACCTCTGACAGCGGAAGGCCGCCCTCGGCCGCTGCTCGCTGGAGCGCATCACGAACCTCGGGCGTAAGTGCTGCGCGCTCGGCATCGAGCGCCTCGAGC
>JAXDPV010000232.1:0-25329 GCA_034668185.1 Actinomycetota bacterium | reverse complement strand
CGGGGACAACGCCGAGTTGGCGCGCACGTCTCCGGTGACGACTTCCTTCACGACCCAGTGCGGCTCGGGGCCCTTGATGCCGATGCCGTAGACGACCCAGATCCAGGCCATGGCCGCGATCCAGCCGGTGAGCCCGGCCGCGGCCAGCAGGAAACCGAGCTTGGCGCCGGTGTTGGTGGCGAGCAGCATGTAGACGCTGCCCGGCAGGAGGACGAAGGCGGTCAGCACGATGAGCATCCCGCGGATCTCGGGGTCCCACGTGAGGGCGGCCAGCAACGTCGATCCCATCAGAGGCTCCGCTCGTATTCGACGATGGCCCGGATCTGCTCCGGCGTCAGGATTTCCTTCTTCTCCACGCGGAAGCCGGGCATCCCGCCGCCCTCGTCGCCGCCCTGGCCCCGGACGCCGTAGGGCTTGCCGTACTCCGAGCCTTCGGAGATGAAGGTGATCATCGCCTCGAGGTCGGGGAACTGGCGGAGGGTGGCGCCGTTGGTGAGGTTGGGGCCGAAGGCGCCGCCGCCCATGACGTCGGGTTCACCGATCGACCAGCCCTTGGTGTGGCAGCGGGCGCAGTTGGTCTTGAACAGGGTGGCCCCGTCGATCGGCGAAGTGCCGTCGGTCGCGGCCTGGGCGGTGGCGTCGGTGACGGCCCGCTCCTGGGCCTGCTTCGGCGTCAGCGTGATGCTGCCGAGGTAGGCGACCAGGTCGTCGATCTGCTGGTCGTTCATCGGGCCGCCGCCGGCCACGCCCCACGCCGGCATCGGGGTGTTGGCCCGGCCGTACACGAGGATCTTGCGGACCTCTTCTGGCGAGAACTTGAGCAGCGCGGTGTCGACCGGCGGCGCCGTCCACGTGACCGACCTGTTGGCGCCGAGGAAGTCGGTGATGGTGAAGGTCGTCGAGCCGCCCGCGCCCTTGGGGCCGTGGCACTTGGCGCAGCCGAAGTGGGCGCCGTGCTCGGGCGAGTCGGTCGGCTGGAACAGCGAGCGGCCGCGGTTGACCGCCTTCTGGTCGAACTCCTGGATGGCGCCCGCCTGCCGGCTCGGCTCGTTGAGCCAATAGACCAGCGGGCCGACGCCCGACACGATGAGGAGGACGAGTGCCCACACCAGCGCCCGGGTGAGCCGCGGGCCTTCGAGGGTCTCGTCGTCGAAATACGGACGACGGTTGGGCGCGAGCTCGATCTCCGTCCCCGCCGGGGTCTCGGGATCGCGCATCCTGAAGGTGACGATGGCGTAGACGAGCCACGCGACGACCGCGCCGGCGGCGATGAAGATGCCGGCGCGCTCCGCCGTCGTGGCAACCAATACGGACGACGTCATGCGCAGTGCGGCCCCTCTTGTTCCTGCCCGGTGGAGTTCGTGCCGATCGGCGGGCCCTGGACGACTTGCTTGGTGTCGACGCTCACGACCCCGCCCGACACCTCGACGCCGAAGCGGTCGAGGCCGCGCGGCGCGGGGCCGCCCTTCTTCTCACCGACGCGGTTGTACTGCGAACCGTGGCACGGGCACTCGAACCATTGCGACGACTTGCACCACGGCACCCGGCAGCCCAGGTGGACGCACTTCTGGTAGAGCGCGACCACGCCGTTCTCCATGCCGGTGAGCACCGCGCCCGTGTAGAACTTCTTGGCCTTGTCGATGTCGTCGGTCGGGAAGGGGTTGATGTAGAAGCGGCCCTCGGGGACGTAGAACGGCTCTTTGCTGTCGGCGATCTGGCGGAGGATGTCGTCGAGCTTGCCGGCCTTGATCTTCGAGCCGAAGCCGCCCGACAGCGACGGCCAGAGGAAGGCGATGTTGGTGGCGCCGAAGCCGGCCAGGCCGATGGCGAACATGGCCACGATGCTGCGGTTGAAGAACTGGCGGCGGGTGACCTCGTAGACCTCGGGATCGACGGGCATTCGCACCGCCGGCGGCGCCGGCTTGGTCTCGACGAGGGTGCCGCCTCCGGCCCGTTCGAGGGCGGCCGAGCGCTCGACCTCGCGGCCGGTGACGGCGGTGTCATCGTCGGTCAGCTCGTCGATGGCGGCCTGGCTGCGGTCGCGCTTGCGGGTCTCGCGTGAGAGCGCGCCCACCGCCCTCACCCGGTCGCGCGAGCGGGTGGTGGCGAACACGAAGACGATGCCCAGGAGGACGAGGGCAACGACCGAGAGGAGGATGATGGTGTTGGAGTTCACGGCCTGTCCTTCCTAGAGATCGAAGATCTCGTGGACGCCCTGGCGCCAGGGGTAGATGAAGTTGAAGCCTTCCCCCCGGAAGAACGAGCCGATGATGACGAGGGTGGCCCAGAACATGAGGAAGATCGTCATCGAGGCGATGGCGAACTTGCGGTCCTCCGGCTTGTTCGATGGGTTCTTGTCGATGTAGCCGGCGGCGCCGAGCACGATCAGGCCCATGCCAGGGATGGTCACGCCCGCGACCATCGGATGGAACATCGTCAGCAGCTCCTGCAGGCCGAGGAAGTACCACGGCGCCTTCGACGGGTTCGGCGTCAGGTTGAAGTTGGCCATGCCGAGCAGCGGGGCGTTGACGAACGTCGAGAAGACGAGCAGGAAGGCGGTCATCGCCAGCGAGGCCACGAACTCGACCACCAGCAGGTGGGGCCAGGTGTGGACCTTGTCGGTGGGCGTCGCCTTGACGTCCTGGATCGAGCCCGCCTTGACGACGGTGAGCAGGCGCTGGGTATGGCCCGCGGGGCCGACGGCTCCGCCGCCGGGAATTGGCGCGGCTGTCGTTCGCTCGACGGTGGCCGTCGCCGTCGCCGACCCGCCCCCGGCTTCGCCGGTGAGCAGGCGCGCCGGGATCTTCTCGCCGTCGTCGGGCGCGTCGGCCTTGCCGGCGTCGCCGGCGCCTGACGCGGCCGCGGCCTTGTCACGGGCCGCTTGCGCTCGCTTGAGGAGGTGTTCGGGGATCTCGGTCATGGGTGCGTACGCCTCCTTACAGCGGACCGGAGATGCCGCCGTCCTTCCTGACCCTCCAGAAGTGGACGGCCATGAAGATGACGATGACGAACGGGAACATGAGGACGTGGAGCACGTACCAGCGCAGCAGGGTGTCGGTGCCGATCTCGACGCCGCCGAGGAGCACGAACCTCACCTGCTGGCCGAAGACGGGGGTGTACCCCATCATGTTCGTGCCCACGGTGACGGCCCAGAGCGCGAGCTGGTCCCAGGGCAGCAGGTAGCCGGTGAAGGAGAGCAGCAGGGTGAGGGTCAGCAGGATGATGCCGATCACCCAGTTGAACTCCCGGGGCGGCTTGTAGGCACCGTGGTAGAAGACGCGGGCCATGTGCAGGAACACCGAGAGCACCATGAGGTGGGCGGCCCATCGGTGCATGTTGCGGACGAGCAGGCCGAAGGTCACCGACGTCTGCAGCGTCTTGATGTCGTTCCAGGCCTGGGCCGCAGTGGGCCGGTAGAAGAACATCAAGAAGATGCCGGTGACGGTGAGCATGATGAAGAGGAAGAAGCTCAGGCCGCCGAGGCACAGCGTGTAGCTGACCTTCACCGCGTGGCGCTTCACCTTGACCGGGTGCAGGTGGTACAGCACCGAGTTCATGATCACGTAGGAACGGTTTCTCGGGCTGTCGGTGTAGCCCTTGCGGAAGATCGAGCCCGGCCGGAAGATCGACGTCCATAGCTGGCTGCCCTGGACGTAGTCGATCATGTCGCCCGGCTTGGGCGGCTTGGGGAGGCGGTCCCTGAGGCTCATGCGCTTTGCCATCGGTCTCCTTAGAACCTCATGCCGTAGGCGTAGCCGTGGTTGCTGTCGCGCTGGTGGGCGTCGCCGTCGCGCGGGGCGACTCCCGTCTTGCCGATGATGATCACGCCGGTCGGGCAGCGGTCGACGCAGAGGGCGCAGCGGGTGCACACGTCCTCGTCGACGACGAAGACCACGTGGTCGTCGGGGTCGATGCCGGGCTGCTCGGTGTTGAGGGCGTCGGCGATGGTGCCCGGGGTGAGCATGTGGATGCACTTCCACGGGCAGATGTCGACGCAGCCCTCGCACATGATGCACTCGGCCTGGTCGATGTGGAGGAACGTCTTGGGCTTGACCGTCTTGGCCAGCTCGTCGGGCTCGATCTGCTGGAGGACGTAGTCGCCAGGGAAGCTCGGGAGCGGCGGGTTGGCGTCGTTCTTGGCCATGGCGGTGGGCTCAGCCTCCTCTCACCAGCGGGCGGCCGTAGGCCGACGTCAGCTCGGGTGTGTCCGCCTTCTTCTTGTCCCGCTTCTGCCACCAGAGCCACATCTTGATCTGGGCCAGCAGGAACACGATGTAGAGGGTGGCGGCGATGATGTCCCTGAGGACTTGCGCGGTGACGATGAAGTGGCCGTTCGGCAGGGGGATGCCGTTGGGGAAGAGCAGGCCCTTCTGGATGCCGAGCTTGCCGTTGAGGGCCTCGCCGAGGGGGCCGAGGGGGATGCCGATCTTGTCGGAACGCCACTTGAGCTCGTTGTCGGCCCAGGCCAGGAACTGGTGGGGCACGACGCCGTAGAACAGGAACTGCAGGAAGAAGGCGTAGATGGCCGCCCCGAAGGCTTCACCCCACGTCAACGGCGTGCCGACGGGGCGGTTGCGGGCCACACGCACGATCACGCCGATCATTGCGAGGCTGATCAGCAGCGAGAAGACAAACGCAACCACGCTTCGTGAACCTTGCCCTTCCTTCGCTCTTCGTGAATGCAATCACATTCTAGGAGGAGCCGCACACTCTTCGACAGGGTCGACCCGGTTGGTGCGTTCTAGCACGGTGGTCGAAGGTGCTCCTATTCGCGTGTTGTCGTGCCTGGACGACGCCTGCGGGCCCTTGCTTGGTAGTTCTCTCGGGGGCGCGCCTAGTGTGCGGGCCGTGACAGGGAGGACGCCTTGACCGAGGTCCCCGAACATCTCCTCCGCCGGGCCCGGGAACGCCGTGCGGCCGCGGCCGGCGGGTCGGCCGAAGGCGAGGCTTCGACTCCTTCGGCCGCGGTCGAGCCTGCCGGCGGCGGCGGTGGCGCGGTGGCGACGCCGGCTTCGGCCGCGGCTGCGGTTCCGGCCCCCGAGCCCGCCTATACCGGTCCGCCCCAAGCGCCGCCCCGGCGCCAGCGGGTGCCGGCCTGGGCCATGCCGGTGATCGTTGCCCTGCCGTTGTGGGCCGTGCTCTACGGCGGGGCCTTCGGCGAGCGCAAGGTCGCGGCGGTGGGCAAGGTGGCCCAGGGCCAGGCGGTCTACGCCTCGGCCGGGTGCTCGGGGTGCCACGGGCCGACGGGTGCCGGGTCCGGGCAGTTCCCCTCGTTGCACAACGTGACCAAGACGTTCCCGACGTTCGCCGAGCACGTGGCCTGGGTCGAGACCGGTTCGGCCCCGTACAAGGGCCAGACCTACGGGAACTCGGGCCGGGTCGCCATCGGCGGGATGCCGGCGTTCGGGAAGGCCCTGTCGCCCGAGGAGATCGTCGCCGTGGTGTGCCACGAGCGGGTCGACTACGGCAACCAGAACCCGATCCCGCCCGAATGCCTCGACACCGTCGCCGGTGCCCCGGGCGAGGGCGCGAGCGGGAGCGGCGGGTAGCTGCTTCCATGACCGCTGCCGCGCGGCCCGACGTGCTGGTGGTGGGCGGCGGTCCTTCCGGGGCGGCGTGCGCCTATTGGCTGGCCGACGCCGGCTACGACGTGTTGCTGGTCGAGAAGAAGCGCTATCCCCGGGAGAAGACGTGCGGCGACGGGCTCACGCCCCGTTCGGTCCGCCAGCTCGAGGACATGGGGTTGGGCGCCCGGCTGGCCGCGGACGGGCACCGCATCGACGGGCTGCGGTCGCTTGCCTTCGGTCGGACGCTGGAGCTGCGCTGGCCCGCGCACCCCGACTTTCCTCCGTACGGCTATGTGATCACCCGGCACGACCTCGACGAGCTGGTGGCCGAGCGGGCGGTGAAGGCGGGGGCCACGTTGTGGCAGTCGTCGGAGGCGCTTTCGCCTGTGGTCGACGGCGGGCTGGTGCGGGGCGCTTCGATCAAGCGCAAGGACTCGGGTGTCGTCGAGGAGGTTCGTGCCCGGTACGTGGTGGTGGCCGACGGGGCCAACTCCCGCTTCGGGCGTTCTTTGGGGACCTCGCGCAATCGTGCGTACCCGCTGGGCATGGCCATCCGTGGCTACTACTCGTCGCCCCGTCACGACGAGCCGTGGATCGAGTCGCACCTCGACATCCGTGACAAGGCCGGGAACGTCCTGCCCGGCTACGGCTGGATCTTCCCGGTCGGCGACGGTCGGGTCAACGTCGGCATCGGGCTGCTGTCGACCTTCAACCAATGGAAGGCCGTCAATACCTCTCATTTGATGGACGCCTTCGTCGACTACGCCCCGTCCTCCTGGGGTCTGTCGCCTGCGACCTCGTGCGGGCCGGCCACCGGCGGGCGGTTGCCGATGGCCTTCTCCGTCGGCCCCCACGCCGGGCCCACCTATCTCGTCATCGGCGACGCCGGCGGTTCCATCAACCCGTTCAACGGCGAGGGCATCGCCTACGCCTACGAGACCGGCCGCCTCGCCGCCTCGGTTTTGGACGAGGCATTGTCCACCGGCAGTGGCCTGGCCCTGCAGCGCTACCCCGTCGAGCTCCAAGCGACCTACGGGCTCTATTACAAGGTCGCCCGGGCCTTCGTGAAGATCATCGGCCGCCCGGAGCTCATGCGAGCTTTGGTCTCCACCGGGATGCACTCCCGCACCCTCATGGACTGGGTCCTCCGCATCATGGCCAACCTCCTGCGCCCCGACGAACTCGGCCCCGCCGAAGCCGCCTACCGCGCCGTAGCCCTAATCGCCCGCATCACCCCCGAGCCCTAGCCCGCCCCCCTGCTCGTTTGGCCGCCGTTTGGGCAGCGCCAATACGCAATGGCGCACCCACGCTTCCCAAACCCGCCCGCCGTTTGGGCGCGCTCACTTCGCCATACCGAACTCACCGCGCCCAAACGCCGCCGAGGCGGAGTCAAGGCCGGAGCCGGAGGCGCCGTCCCGAAGGGACACGGAGCGCAGCGCAGTGGCCTTGACGCCGCCGCAACCCAAACGCGCCGCGGCGCAAATCCTGGATGAAGCCCGCCCGCCCAGGGCGGGCTTGGCCCCCGACACGCGGCCCACAACCAACCTTTAGCCGTTTGGGCAGCGCCAGTACGCAATGGCGTACCCACGCTTCCCAAACCCGCGGTCACGTTTGGGCGCGCTCACTTCGCCATACCGAAACTCAGCGCGCCCAAACGGCTGACGCCCAACGCTTTCGGCCAAATCCACACCGCTGGCCACGCGTTCGTGGCCGAAACCGGCTTGGCTTTCGCTCTTGCTTCTGCGCCAGCGACAAGAGGCGGAGTCAAGGCCGGCGCCGAAGGCGCCGTCCCGAAGGGACACGAAGCGCAGCGCAGTGGCCTTGACGCCGCCGCAACCCAAACGCGCCGCGACGCCAACCCTGGATGAAGCCCGCCCGCCCAGGGCGGGCTTGGCTCCCGACATGTGCGCCACAACCAACCTTTAGCCGTTTGGGCAGCGTGAGTACGCAGTCGCGGACTCACGCTTCCCAAACCTGCCCGCCGTGGGCCAACGGCGGGGGCGCTAGGCGAGGGCGATGGCGGCGCGGGCTAGGTCGGCGGTGCGTTCGATGTCGTCGCGGGTGTGGGCGAGGGAGGGGAACATCGCTTCGTAGGCGCCGGGGGCGAGGGCGACGCCTCGGTCGAGCATGGAGCGGAAGAAGCGGGGGTACCAGCCGGTGTCGGCCGAGGCCTTGGCGGCCACGTAGTCGGTGACCGGAGAGGCCGAGAAGAACACCCCTACCAACGGGCCCACGACGGGGACTTGCGCCGGGGTCACCTCGTTCAAGACGGCCGACAGCATCTCGGCCAACTCGGAGGCCCGGCCCGAGAGCATCGTGTAAGCGGCGTCGTCCAACAACGACAGCACGGCCAAACCCGCGGCCGTCGCCACCGGGTTCCCCGAAAGCGTCCCCGCTTGGTACACCGGGCCGAGCGGGGCCAACAGCTCCATGACGTCACGCCGGCCGGCGAAGGCGGCAAGGGGCAACCCGCCGCCGATGACCTTGCCGAAGGTCCAGAGGTCGGGGCGCACGCCGAAGAACGACGCCGCGCCCCCACGAGACAAACGGAAGCCGGTGATGACCTCGTCGAAGATCAGCAACGCGCCGACGGCGTCGCACGCCGAACGCAGGCCTTCCAAGAACCCGGGTGCGGGCGCCACCAGGCCCATGTTGGCGGCCACGGGCTCAACGATCACGCAGGCAACATCGGCATCCAAGACCGGCACCACGTTGTAGGGCACGACCACGGTGTCGGCGACGGCCGCAGGAGGAACGCCGGCCGACGCCGGCAACCCCAACGTCGCCATGCCGCTGCCGCCCGCGGCCAGCAAGCCGTCCGAATGCCCGTGGTAGCAGCCCTCGAACATCACGACACGGGATCGCCCGGTGAACCCACGGGCCAACCGCACCGCCGACATCGTCGCCTCGGTCCCCGACGACACCAGCCGCACCAGATCGCAGCCAGCACCGACACGGTCACGGATGGCCTCGGCCAACAACACCTCACGCTCGGTCGGCGCCCCGAACGTCGTCCCCTCGAGCGCAGCCGCCCGCACGGCCTCGACGACGACGGGATGGGCGTGGCCCAGGATCGACGCCCCGTAGGACTGCACGTAGTCGATGTAGCGACGGCCTTCGACGTCCCACACATACGCGCCCTCACCCCGCGCCACGAAGTACGGCACACCCCCGCCCACCGAACCGAACGCCCGCACCGGCGAGTTCACGCCGCCGGGAATGGCCTCACCCGCGCGCTTGAACAGCTCCTCGTTCGAGGCCATCGGAACCGTCAGCCCCCCAGCGTCTCGGCCAGTTCGCGGGCGAAGTACGTCAACACGAAATCGGCGCCCGCCCGCTTCACCGACGTGATCTGTTCCAACGCCACCGCGGGACCGTCGATCCACCCACGCTCGGCCGCGGCCTTCACCATGGCGTACTCACCGCTCACGTGGTACGCCGCCACCGGCACGTCGACCATCGAACGAACGTCGGCGATCACGTCGAGATACGAAAGCGCGGGCTTCACCATCACCATGTCGGCCCCTTCGGCGACGTCGGCCATCACCTCGGCCATCGCCTCACGACGATTGCGCGGGTCCTGCTGGTAGCCACGGCGGTCGCCCCCGTCGGCGATCGAGACGTTCACTGCGTCGCGGAACGGCCCGTACAACGCCGAGGCGTACTTGGCGGCGTAGGCCAACACGCCCACGTCGGAGAACCCGGCGCCGTCCAACGCAGAGCGCAACACCCCGACCTGCCCGTCCATCATCCCGCTGGGCGCGACCACGTCGGCCCCCGCAGTTGCCTGGGCCAACGCCACCCGGGCGTACAGCTCCAACGTGGCGTCGTTGTCGACCGACCCGGAAGCAGTCAGCACCCCGCAATGCCCATGGTCGGTGTACTCGTCGAGGCACAGGTCGGCCATCAACACGATCGAGTCGCCCAGCTCGTCACGGAGGTCCGACAACGCCACCTGCACGATCCCGTCGGGAGACCAGGCGCCCGAGCCCACCGCGTCCTTCGCCACCGGCACCCCGAACAACACCACCGCGGGCACGCCGAGGTACGACAGCGCCCGAGCCTCCTTCACCACCGACTCACGGGTGTGCTGCACCACGCCGGGCAACGAGGCGATCGGCTGCGGGTCGACGATCCCCTCCCGCACGAACAGCGGGGCCACCAGGTCGTCGACCGACAAGCGGGTCTCGGCCACCAGCCGGCGCAAGGCCGGCGTGCGCCGCAGTCGCCGCAACCGGTGTTCGGGGAAACCCATCCCCCGAAGCCTACGAGAACGCCAGCCAGTTCTTCTCCGCCAGGGTCGAGAGCACGCTCGTCCGCAGCCCGCCGCCCGACAGCGTCAGTAGGCGGTCGCCCACGACCAGCGAGCGCTGCACCGGCTGGCCGTCGGGGTGCGATACCCGGCCCAACTCCTTGACCTCGTTGTCCCCCACCGAGAACCCGACCGCCCCCATGAACGGCACCGAGCGGCCGTCGCCCCCGCCGCCATACGACTGGATCGGCACCACCGCCAGGCCCGACTTGGGCCAGTAGAGGAAGGCATGGTGGTCGTACTCGGCCTCGGAGGTCGACGGGTCGAGGGCGGCGTTGGCCAGCCGCTTGGGGTTGGCCGGGTCGGACACGTCGAACAGCGAGAGCTGGGTCCCCTGCACCCGCCCGGCGTCGCTCGCGGCCTGCCCGACACCCAGCAACCGGTGGTCGCCGATCGGGTGCAGGTAGGCCGAGTACCCGGGGATCTTGAGCTCGCCCATGACCTTGGGCGAGGCGCCGTCGCTCAGGTCGACGACGTACAGCGGGTCGGTCTGGCGGAACGTCACCACGTACCCACGGTCGCCGAGGAAGCGCACGGCGTAGATGCGCTCGCCCTTCCCGAGACCGCCGACCGAGCCGGCCGTCGTCAGCACGTCGCCGTCCTGGCGCAGCACGCTCACCGTGCTCTCGGCCCCGTCGGTCGTGGCCGCCACCCGCAGGTCGTCCTTGTACTCCGACAGCGAGAACTGGTTGAGCAGGTGCCCGCCGATGCTCCCCGAGGCCAGGTACTTGGTGCGGACCTTGTCGGCGATCGAGAACTTGTGGATCTCGGTGGTGGTCGAACCCGACCGCTGCGGCTGCGCCGGCTGCTCCGGCTGGGCCGGCTGCGTCGTCGGCGATGGCTCGGCCGGGGTCCACGCCGTCGAGGTCACGTACAGGTTGTTGGGGCTGGCGTAGACGAGCTCGCCGGCGCCCAGCACCGCCGCTCCCGGGCCCGGCCGGGGATCGTCGGCGGCGACGCTCACGACCGTCAGCGTGTCGAGCCCGCTGAACTTCACCGGCCGGCTCACGTCGTTGCAGTCGGCGATGCGCCCGCCGGCGTGGGCCGAGGCGTTGCCGGGCTCGTCGTAGGAATACTTCGGCAGCCAGTCGTCGAGCGTGCTGCCGGCCACGACCTTCTTGTTGCTCTCGGTGGCGATGTCGACGCTGGCCTGGTTGCCCGACGGGTAGGTGAAGCCGAGCGTCGGCGCCGACGAGCGCAGCACCACCCGGGCCACGCCGTCGACCATGCGGGCCGCCACCATCGAACCGTCGAACTTCAGCTCGGAGGTCACCTTGGGCGAACGGGGATCGGAGATGTCGACCACCGTCACCTTGGTGCGGGGCGGTGAGGCGACCCCGGGATAGGGATAGGGCATGACGCCACCCACGGATGCGCCGCCCTTCATCGCCGGGCCGCCGTAGTTCACGGCGTCGAAGGCCTGCGACAGCACCAGCACCTTGTCGCCGCTGAGCAACAACTGGCCCTCGACATAGGAGCCGTCGGCCGCCAACGGCAGCCAGCCCAGGACCTTGGGCGTCGCACTCTCGACGTCGACGACCTGGAGCTTGCCGTTGACCGCGGTGACCAGGCGGCGGCCGTCGGTCTTGACGATGTCGGGCTCGTCGACCCCGGCCTCCTGCACGTTGGTGCCCGAGTAGTCGGTGCCCGCGACCGGCGCCGCCGAGGGCGAGGCGGCGGTGTCCTCGACCGCGCCGGCGACGGTGCCCGACGCCGCCTTGCCGGCCGCCCCACCCGTGGCGGCCACGCCCATGGCGTTGCGCACCGTCATGATGCCGCCGCCGAACCCGTAGGGCCCGACCAGCTTGGCCCCTTCGGTGTGGAGGTAGTCGAGCAACTGGTCGCACGCCGAGAACTGCTCGAGGGCCGAGATCAGGCGGATGCGGCCGATGGAGTCGGAACCCTTCGTCGGCGGCGGCCCCGCCGAACCATCGCCCTTGGTGCAGGCGCTGGTGGCCAACGCAACCGTGGCCACCAGCACCGCCCACCGCCGTACGCGTCCCCCCGTGGTGTTCATGGCCGGTTCGACGTCACGGCGGCGGCATCTGGTTCCCGGCCAGCACCTCGGCCACCGCCGACACCAGCCCCTCCACCGTGTGGGGCGCGGCCACAACCGTCACCGGCACGCCCAGGGCGTGGGCGGTATCGGCCGTGACCGGGCCGATGCAGGCCACGACCGGCGGCAGCGACGAACGACCGGCGCCGGCCACGAAGTTCTTCACCGTCGACGACGAGGTGAAGGTGATGGCGTCGGCCGTTCGCACCCGCTCGGCCACCGCCGGGGCCACCGGCACGGGCTCGGTGCCGTAGGCCGTGACGGCGTCGACCGTCCACCCCTTGGCCCGCAGCCCGTCGGCCACCACCGGGCGGGCGTCGGCCGCCTGGGGCAGGAAGACCCGACCGCTGCCGACCGGGAAGACCTCGACCAGACCCTCGCCCACGTGGCGGTCGGGCACGAGGTCGGGACGCACGCCGAAGTCCTCGACCACCGCGGCCGTGCCCGGCCCGATGGCCGCGACCTTGGTCGACCCGAAGCCGCGCGCATCGCGCAACGAACCGCACACCAGCGCGGCGGCGTTGGCCGAGGTCAGCACCACCCACTCGGCGCCCACCAACCCGGGCGCGAGGTCGACGCCGAGGGGCTCGATGCGGATGGTCGGCACCTCCAACACCTCCGCGCCCAACGCCTCCAAGGCAGAACGCAACTCCGAAGCCTGCTCGCGCGACCTGGTGACGACGATGCGCCGGCCGAACAACGGCCGCTGCTCGAACCAACCGGCGTCGAGCGCGGCCACCGCACCGATGACCAACACCGCCGGGGACGACACGTCGACCCCTCTCAATCCCGACAACGTCGTACGCACCGACCGTTGGTCGGGGCGCGTCCCCCACTGCACCGCGGCCACCGGCGTGTCGCCGGCCAACCCACCGGCCATCAAGCGGCGCGCGATCTCGGCCCGCGTCGACACCCCCATCAACACCACGATGGTGCCGCCGACGCGGGCTACCGCGGCCCAGTCGGTCTCGGTCGCGGCCCACGGGTCCTCGTGCCCGGTCACCACCGTGAACGAGGTCGCATAGCCCCGCTGGGTCAGGGGCACACCGGCGTAGGCCGGGGCGGCGATGGCCGAGGTGATGCCGGGCACGACCTCGAAGGCCACGCCCGCCGCGGCCAGCGCGGCCGCTTCCTCGCCGCCGCGAGCGAACACGAACGGGTCGCCGCCCTTCAACCGGACGACCGTCTTACCGGCCCGCCCGCGCTCGACGAGCAAGGCGTTGATCTCCTCCTGGGGCGTGCTCGGACCCCGTGGCGTCTTGCCAACCGAGATGCGCTCGGCGGCAGGAGGCGCGAGGTCGAGCAACGACGACACCGACAACCGGTCGTAGACGACGACGTCGGCCCCCCGCAACAACTCGGCACCCCGTACGGTCAGGAGCCCGGGGTCGCCGGGCCCGGCACCGACGAGGTAGACGGTCACGACTCCAGTTTGGACATGAGGGTGACCGCGAGGGCGCGACCGAGCGCCGCCGGGTCGCCGCCGGTGAGCGTCTCGCGCACGCAGACCCGGCCGTCGAACGACGCCATCAACCCTTCGATGGTGATGGAGTCGCCGTCGACCGAAGCCAGCGCGCCCACCGGCAAGTCGCACGCGCCCCCGAGCTGGGCGAGGAACGCCCGCTCGGCGTCGACCGCCCGCCGCGACGCCGTGTGCTCGATCGCACGCAGTCGACCCAACAGCTCGGCGTCGTCGGCCCGGCACTCGACGGCCAGCGCGCCCTGGGCCACCTGGGGCAGCAGCACCAGCGGGTCGAGCACCTCGGTCATTGCGGACGAACGCCCGAGCCGCACCAGCGCAGCCGCGGCCATCACCACCGCGTCGAACTGCGGAGCCTTCGACAACCGGGTCTCGATGTTGCCCCGCAGGCCGGTGAACGTGAGGTCGGGCCGGAGGTTGGCCAACTGCGCCCGGCGCCGCACCGAGCCGGTGGCCACCGTCCCCCCGACCGGCAGCCCGTCCAACGTCGAACCCACCAGGCAGTCGCGGGGGTCGCCGCGCTCGGGCACGCAGGCGATCACCAAGCCGTCGGGCTGGAGCTCGGCCGACGAGGGCAGGTCCTTGGCCGAGTGGACGGCGAAGTCGGCCCGCCCGTCGAGCACGGCCGCCTGCACCTCCTTGACGAACACGCCCCGCCCGCCGATCTCCTCGATGGGCACGTCGACCCGGCGGTCGCCCTCGGTCTGCACGACCACGACCTCCACCTCGACACCAAGCAGGCCCACGATGAAATCGGTCTGCCACCGCGCCAGCGCGCTGCCTCGCGTCGCCGCCCGCAAGGCCACGGGACTAAAGGCCGAAGAGGGTGCGGACGGCGTCGGCCAGGCGGTCGCCGCGGGCCGAACCCGCGGTGTCCTTGAGGCGCACGCTGGGCTCGTGGAGCAACTTGTTGACGATGCCCCGGGTGAGCTGCTCGACCGCGGCCCGTTCCTTGGGCGAGAGGTCGGCGAGGCGGGCCGCGAACTTGTCGAGCTCGGCCGAACGCAGGCCGTCGGCGTGGTCGCGCAACGCCGCGACCAACGGCGCCGCCGAGCGGGCCGCGAGGGCGTCGAAGAACGTGAGCACCTCGTCGTCGACGATCTCCTGCACCTTGGAGATCTCACGCCGGCGCCCGGCGATGCCCTGCTCGGCGAACGCACGCAGGTCGTCCATGTCGAGCAGGGTCACGCCGTCGATCCCCGCGACGGCGCTGTCGACGTCGCGGGGCACGGCCACGTCGACGATCAGCAGCGGGCGCCCCGAACGGGCGGCCATAACCGCCTCGATGTCGTCGGCGCCGATGATCGTCTCGCTCGCGCCCGTCGAGGTCAGCATCACGTCGACCGTCTCCAGGGCGTTGGCCAACTCGCCGAAGTCGACGACCCGGCCGCCGGTCCTCGACGCCAACTGGACGGCCCGCACCCGGGTGCGGTTGGCCACCAGCACCTCGGTCGACGACGAACCGCCGGCCAGGGCCACGGCCATGCCGGCGCCGATCTCGCCCGCGCCCAGCACGAGGATGCGGCGGTCGGCCAACGAACCGAGACGCTCGGTCGCCATGGCCACGGCCGCCTGCGACACCGATGTCGTCCCCCGGGCGATGCCGGTCTCGACCCGCACCCGGCGGCCGACCGAGAGCGCCGAGGTGAACAGCCGGGCCAGGTCGGCGCCGGCCGCGCCCTCCTGCTCGGCCCGCTCCCAGGCCACCCGCACCTGGCCGAGGATCTCGCTCTCGCCGAGCACGGCCGAGTCGAGCCCCGACGCCACCCGGAAGAGATGGGAGACGGCGAAGTCGTCGTGGTAGGCGTAGACGTGGTCGGCGAAGGTCTCGATGTCGAGGCCCGACAGGTCGGTGAGGAACGTGCGGATGTCGTCGATGGCGCCGTGGTAGCGCTCGGCCACGGCGTAGATCTCGGTGCGGTTGCACGTCGACAGCACGACGGCCTCGTTGAGGTTGGGCCGGGTGCGCAGGTCGTACAGCGCCTTGGGCAGGCGCGCCTCGTTGACCGTCATCCGCTCGAGCACGTCGAGCGGCACGGTGCGGTGGTTGAGGCCTACGACGACGACAGACACGTCTTCAGGCGTTCCCTTGCTTCCGAGATGCGGCCCCCCCGGATCAACACGAGCATGTCGGAATCGAGGGCCTTGTGCCAAGCCAGCCCCTCGGTCGAGCGGCCCGCGGCCTTGACTATCGCCCGGGCCTCGGCCAGCAACCCGGCCAAGGTGGCGTATTCCGGGCCGAGGTCGGCGGCCAGGCGGTCGCGTAGCCACGAGGCCAAGGCCGGGCTGGCGCCGCCGGTGCCGACGGCCACCGTGATCGGCCCCTGGCGGGCGACGGCCGGCAGGGTGAACGAGCACCGCTCGGGGTCGTCGGCGCTGTTGACCCAGACGCCCGCGGCCTCGGCGTCGTCGAACACCCGCTGGTTGACGGCCGGGTCGTCGGTGGCGGTGATGACCAGGCGGGCACCGTCGAGGTCGCCGGTGGCGTAGGCCCGCTCGTCCCACGAGGTCGCGGCCGCCTTGACCTCGTCGGAGATCGAGGGGGCGACGACCTTCACCACCGCCCCGCACGCCACCAGCCCCTCCACCTTGCGCCCGGCCACCCGCCCGCCGCCCACGACCACGCACCGGCGGCCGGCCACGTCGAGGTTCACCGGGTAGGCGTTCACGCCACCGGCTCCTCGAAACCGGCGGCCCGCTGCTGGTAGAAGCTCAGGATCTGCAGCTCGATCGAGAGGTCGACCTTCCGCAGCGACACCGCCTCGGGCACGTTCAGCACCGCCGGGGCGAAGTTGAGGATCGAGGTCACGCCCGCGGCCACCAGACGGTCGGCCACGTCCTGGGCCGCGGGCGCGGGCGTGGCGATGATGCCTATGGCGATGCCCTCCTCGGCCACCACCCGGTCGAGGTCGCCGAGGGGACCGACGGTGAGGTCGCCGATGCGCTCGCCCACCTTGGCGGCGTCGGCGTCGAGCAGGGCCACGATACGGAAGCCGCGGGCCGAGAAGTTGCGGTAGTTGGCCAGGGCGTGGCCGAGGTTGCCGATGCCGATGATCGCCACCGGCCAGTCCTGGGTGAGGCCGAGCTCGCGGCTGATCTGGTAGAGCAGGTACTCGACCTCGTAGCCCACGCCCCTGGTGCCGTACGACCCGAGGTACGACAGGTCTTTGCGCACCTTGGCCGCGTTCACCCCGGCCAGCTCGGCCAGCCGCTCCGAGGAAATGGTCGGCGTCTTGGTCTCGGCCACCTCGAGCAGGCTGCGCAGGTAGACGGGCAGGCGGGCGACCGTGGCCTCGGGGATGCGGCGCCGGCCCTCACTCACAGCGGTGATCGTACCGGCGGGGTGCGACGGTTCACAAAGGCACGAGGGCGGAACGGAGCTGCCTCCGGTACCTGGCCTTGACCCTCCGGGGCAGCGTGACCCGCTCGAGTTCGGGCAGCTCGGCCAGCGCCCCGAGGCCGGGCCCGGCGACGCCCGTTCCCCAGAGCTGGAGTGAGCGCAGGCGGGTGAGGCCGCCCAGGTGGACGAGGCCGGCGTCGGTGACCCGGGTGCAGCCGAGGCCGAGGTGGCGGAGGTTGGCGATCTTGCCCACCACGGCCAGGCCGTCGTCGCTCACGGCCGTGTCCCACAGGTAGAGCGACTCGAGGCTGGTACACCCGAGGAGGTGGACGAGGCCGGCGTCGGTGACGCCCGTGCCCGACAGGTCGAGGTAGCGGAGGCCCCGCATCCCCTGCAGGTGCTCGAGCTCACGATCGGCGATGGCCGTGCCCTGGCCATGGAGGCCGGCGAGACCGTCGGGCGCCAGGGCCCGCAGCGGGGCGAGGGTGCTACCCGTGACCTGGAGGTTGAAGCGGGGACGGCCGTCGGTGCCGGTGAGCATCCCGCCGCTCGCCCCCAACCAGTAGCGGAAGCCGGAGCCGATGGCCGCCCTGGCCGTGCGCACGGTGGCCGCGGCCGCGCCCGGCTCGGCCGCGAGGAGCTGGCGGTCGTAACGGCGGCGGGCGCCGGGGTGGCGCAGCGCCATCCAGGCGGCGTTGAGGGCCTGCATGGCCCGCTCGGCCTCGGCCTTGACCGTGGCCGGCGACGCCACGTGGGCGTCGGGGTGAAAGAGGCGCGCGCGGTCGTAGTACGCGCGTTTTATGTCGTCCGCCGAGGCGTCGTCCTCCACCCCGAGGACGTCGTAATGCGTCGTCACCGTCCGTTGAGTTTCGACCCCGGGGCCCGGTTCGCCTGCTCGGCTTGGGTTCCCGGAGCGGGCCGGGTCACGATAGGGCCGATGCTGCACACCGCCCTCGCGGTCGGCGCCGCGCTGGTGGCCCTGGCCTTCGCCTGCTCGACGTTCGAGCGCTGGCTGGCCAAGCGGCGGCGCCACGAGCTGGCGTGGTCGGTGGCCCTGGCCTTCTTCTCTCTGGCCGCCTTCGCCCTCGCCGCCGGGGCCAGCCTCGGTTGGGGGCCAGTGACCTTCCGCCTCTTCTACCTCTTCGGGGCCATCGTCAACGTGCCCTTCCTCGCCCTGGGCACGGTGTACCTGCTGGCCGGCGAGAAGCGGGGCGACGCCGTGGCCGCGTGCGTGGCCCTGGCCTGTGCCTTCGCCGCCGGCGTGGTGATCGCCGCGCCCCTCACCGGGCCGATACCGGCCCACGAGCTGGTGCAGGGATCGAAGGTGTTCGGCCCGCTCCCCCGCATCTTCGCCGCCGTCGGCTCCGGCCTCGGCGCGCTGGTGATCTTCGGCGGGGCGGTGTGGAGCGCGTTCCGCTACCGCCGGGGCCGCATGTTGTGGGCCAACACCCTCATCGCCCTCGGCACCCTCGTGCTGTCGAGCAGCGGCCTGTTGAACTCGGTGCTCGACGAGATGGACGGCTTCGCCGTCACCCTGGTCGCCGGGATCTCGGTGATCTTCGCCGGCTTCCTGGTGGCGTCGGCTACGCCTGCAACTGCCGGCGCAAGAGCTTCCCGCCCGTCCCGTGCGGTAGCTCGGGCAGGAACGTGACCTTGGTCGGGCACTTGTAGCGGGCCAGGCGGCCGGCGCAGAACTCGATCACCTGGTCCTCTTCGAGGTGGTGGCCCTCGGCCTGGACGACGAAGGCCTTCACCGACTCGCCCGAGTGCGGGTGGGGCATCCCCACGACCGCGACCTCGGCGATGCCCGGGTGTTCGAGCAACGCCTCTTCGACCTCGGCCGGGTAGACGTTGAAGCCCGACACGATGATGAGGTCCTTGGCCCGGTCGACGATGTAGAGGTAGCCGTCGTCGTCGACGGTGGCGATGTCGCCGGTGCGCAGCCACCCGTCGCCGGTGAGGACGTTGGCGGTGGTGGCGTCGTCCTCCCAGTAGCCGGCGAAGACGTTGGGACCCCGCACCCAGATCTCGCCGGCGTCGCCCTGCAGCGCGTCCTCGCCCTCCTCGTCGACGATGCGGACCTCGAGGCCGGGGAGGGGCAGGCCGATCGAGCCCGGCTTGGCCGCGCCGCCGACCACCGACGACGTCACCGTGGGGGCGGCCTCGGTGAGGCCGTAGCCCTGGAAGACGGGCACGCCGTAGCGGCCTTCGAAGGCGAGGGCGACCTCGGCCGGCAGCGGCGCCGCGCCCGACACCGCGAGCCGCACCGTCTTCATCGCCTTCGGGTCCGCGCTCGGCATGTCGGCCCAGGTGGAGAACATCGGAGGCGCGCCCGCGATCAACGTGACGCCGTGGTCGCGGATCGTGTCGAGGGCCGACGCCGGGTCGAAGCGCTCGACGAGCACGACCGACGCGCCGGCGTACAGGCTGAGGCCGAGCAACACGTTGAGTCCGAAGATGTGGAACATCGGGAGCACGCCCAGGCTGACGTCGTCGGCGTTGAGGGCCCGGCCGGGGTGGCGCTGCATCTGCTCGATGTTCGACAGCAGGTTGCCGTGGGTGAGCTTGGCCGCCTTGGGCGAGCCGCTGGTGCCGGCGGTGAAGATCAGGACGGCCAGGTCGTCGGGGCCGCGGTCGACGAGCGCCGTGGTCTTCTTGTGGCCCAGGAGCTTGTCGAGGGGCGTGGCCGCGGCCAGCTCGACGCCGTCGGGGACGATCACGTGCTCGACGCTGGTGGCTCCCTGGCCGATGCCGGCCATGGCGTCCCGCCCGCTCGGGCCGACGATGGCGACCTTGGCCTCGACCGCGCTGAGCTCGTTGCGCAGCTCGGCCGCCGGGCTGGCCGGGTTCAGCGGGACGACGACGGCCCCGGCGCCGAGGACGGCGAGGTAGGACACGACGAAGAACCAGTTGTTGGCCGACACGATCGCAACCCGGTCGCCGGGCTGGACGCCGAGCTCGACCAGGCCGGTGCGGAGGTCGGCCACCGACGCCCGCAGCTCGCCGTAGGTCGTGCGCCGGCCGCGGCTGACGAAGGCCAGGGCCTCGTCGGGGTGCCCGTCGACGATCGTCGCAAGGTTCACCTCAGGAGAGTCGCCCGGCGCCGGTCCCGTCCGCAAGTTGGGGCCGGGCTCAATGCCGTCGGGGGAAACGCCGACAACCCCAAGGTGACCCGTCTGGCCACCGTCTTCCTCGCGATCGTGGCGCTCCTCGTCGTGGCCCCGGCGCGCCCGGCGGCGGCCTCCACGTCGTTCGACACCACCTCGGCCGAGGCCGAGTTCGTGGCCCACATCAACGACCTGCGTTCGGCCAAGGGCCTCCAGCCGCTGGTCGTCAGCGCCGAGCTCACTGCCATCGCCCGTCGGTGGGCGGCCTCGATGGCCAAGGCCGACCAGATCTCGCACAACCCCAACTACTCCAAGAGCGTACGGTCGGACTGGGAGAAGCTCGGGGAGAACGTGGGCGTGGGCATGACGGTCGAAAAGTTGCACGCCGCCTTCGTCGCCAGCCCGGGCCACTACCGCAACCTCGTCGACCCGGCCTACACCTACATCGGCGTCGGCGTCGTCGTCGGCCGCGACGGCGCCCTCTTCACCGCCCACCAGTTCATGCAACTCCGCCCCACCGCGGTTTTGGCAGCCGGATCCCGCCCTCCAGGGCGGGATTCGGCTGTCAAAACGGAGCCGTCGACCGAGCCGTCGGCGCGGATGGTGCTGGTGTTGGAGCAACTGCGCGAGTTGGACGCGGCGTGAGGCGGGCGGTGGGGATCGTGGTCGTGGCCATGGTGGCCATGACGTTGGTGGTGGTGCGGCCGGCGATGGCCGACGCCAGCCAGGAGGCCGACTTCGTCAGCCGGGCCAATGGCGCCCGCGCGAGCAGCGGCGCGGCCGCGCTGCGGGTCGACGGCGAGCTCACCGCCATCGCCCGGCGGTGGTCGGGAAAGATGGCCGCGGCCAAGCAGCTCTCCCACAACCCCAACCTGGCCAAGGAAGTCACCGCCGATTGGGAGAAGCTCGCCGAGAACGTCGGCTTCGGGGCCAGCGTCGAGAGCATCCACCAGGCGTTCATGAACTCGGCGGCCCACCGGGCCAACATCCTCGACCCCGCGCTGACCCACATCGGCGTGGGCGTGGTCGTCGACGACGAGGGCCAGATCTGGGTGACCGAGGTCTTCATGCGCCTGCGCGGCGGTGGCACCGGCACCACCGCGACCACGGCCGCGCCCCCTCCTCCCACCACGGCCAGGCCCAAGCCGGTGACCACCGCGCCGCCCGCGACCGCGCCCCGCACGACGGTCGCACCCAAGCCGAAGGTGACGGTGCCGACGGCCACGACCGAGGCCCCGCCGCCGGTGACCGTGCCCGCGCCGCCGCCCCTCCCGCCCGACCCCACGCCCCGCCTCGTGCTCGTGCTCGACCAGCTCCGAGCGTTGGACGGGGGCCGCTGACGTACGCTTCGTCGCCAGTGGGCGCGATCCGGGTCTTAGTGGTGGACGACACCGACCACGTGCGTCGGATGCTGACGACGATGTTGGCGGTCGACGGCTTCGAGGTCGTGGCCGGCGCCGCCGACGGGCCGTCGGCCATCGCCGCCGTCGCCGACCAAGATCCCGACGTGGTCGTGATCGACTACAAGATGCCGTCGATGGACGGCCTCGAAGCCGCCCGTCGCATCCGCGAGCAACGGCCGACGCAGCACGTGATCCTCTACACCGCCTTCGTCGACGAGGAGGTCGAGCGGGCCGCGGCCGAGATCGGCGTGGCCGTGTGCGTGGGCAAGGTCGAGGGCCTGGCGCCGCTCGAGCAGGAGATCCGCCGTCTGGCCCAGGGGATGCGAGGCTGACCTCGATGCGCCCGGCCACCACCATCGTCCTCGGCTTGCTGCTCGTGTTGATCTTCGGCGCCGCCCTGATCCAGTTCCTCTTCGCCGCCCGCTAGGACGGCGCTTCGAGGGAGACGGCGTCGCCCGGCTGCAGCTTGAGCTCGGCCGCGGCCGAACGCCGGTCGAAGGCGAGCGCGAGGAGGCCGTAGCTGTCGACGAGGATGCCGAGCTGGCCGCCGCCGAGGTCCGCGTAGGTCGTGACCAGCTCGGCGGTGCGGGTCTTGGCGTCACCGAAGCGGACCCGGATGCGGTCGCCGAGGGCCTTGACGTCGGCGGGGTCGATGTTGAGTTGGGCGTTGCCGAAGCGGTCGACCCAGAGCACCTCGCCCTTGACCTCGCCCTCGGGCGTGACCTCGCTGAGGGGCAGCAGGCCGGGTCGCAGGGTGAAGGGGTCGACGGCGGGCCCGAGCTCGGCCAGGTCGACGCCGTTGCAGAGGTGGGCCGCGGCCGGGGCGAAGACGTCGCGGCCGGCGAAGGTGGGGCCCGGTGCGGCCAGTTGGTAGTCGGTGTTGGTGAGCTCGACCGCCCGTTGGGCCCCGCCGGTCATGGCCACCGCCGCGGCGATGAGCCCGTTGTCGGGGCCGACGAACACGCCTTCGCCGCCGGCCACCTCGACGGCCACGGCCCGGCGCTCGGTGCCGACGCCGGGGTCGACCACCGCCAGGATCACGCCGGGGGCCACGTACTGGACGGCCCGCACCAGGGCGAGGGCGCCGGCCCGCAGGTCGTGGGGCGGGATGTCGTGGGTGAGGTCGATGACGGTGGCGTGGGCGGCCACGCCCCTGATCACCGACTTGACGACGCCGACGAACTCGTCGGCGGTGCCGTAGTCGGAGAGGAAGGTGACGGTCTCGTAGCGGCGGCCCATGGCGGGCCCGAAGCTACGCCGTCTCGGTGTACCCCTGGGCCAGGTACCGGTCGACGTCGGCCTCGGTCAGCCGGTAGGACTTGCCCACCCTGACCGCGGGCAGCGAGCCGGCATTGATCAGCCGGTACACCGTCATGTTCGACACCCGCAGCATGTCCGCAACCTCGGCGACCGTCAGGAACGCCGGTCTCGACGAACGTGGCTCTGCCATCGTGGAATCACCCCTAATCTCCGCAACCGAAGTCTACGGCAGAGTGAACGATGTGAAAAGAGGGGCTGGTGTGATTATGGCCGGCCGAGCTCTTTCGAGCGTTCGGTGGCGGCGGCGATGGCTTCGATGAAGGCGCTACGGACCCCGGCGGCCTCGAGGGTTCGGAGCCCGGCGGCGGTCGTCCCGCCAGGCGAGGTGACCATGGCCCGCAGGGCTTCCGGGGTCTCGCCGGTCTCGTCGAGGAGGCGGGCCGCGCCCAGGAGGGTGGCCACGGTGAGCTCGACCGCTGTGTCCCTCGGCAGGCCGGCCAGGACCCCCCCTTCGATCAGGGCTTCGGCCACGAGGAAGACGTAGGCCGGGCCCGAACCGGACAGGCCGGTGACGGCGTCGAGCATCTTCTCCGGGACCCGCAC
This sequence comes from Actinomycetota bacterium, assembly GCA_034668185.1. Classification (GTDB taxonomy): domain Bacteria; phylum Actinomycetota; class Acidimicrobiia; order Acidimicrobiales; family CADCTF01; genus DATLED01. The sequence continues at coordinate 2,201 of JAXDPV010000232.1, read as the reverse complement.
GACCGTGCCCACGCTGCGCAACAGCCCCTCGGCCCAGGCGAGGTCGTCGTCCTTGGCGTGGGTGCCCCCGGCGATGGCGGCCGCGCCCGCGCCCGCGAGGGCGGGCGTGTTGGGCATGGCCCTGACCACCGGCGTGGGGGCGCCGAGGGCGGCTTCGAGGGCGGCGATGCTGATGCCGGCGGCGATCGAGAGCACCCGCTCGACCCCAGCGGTGGCCACGGCCTGGCAGGCGGCGGCCACGTCGGCGGGCTTGACCGCGATGACCGCGCCCTCGCTGGCGACGGGCTCGGCGGTGATCGTCAGGCCCTCGAACCTCTCGGCCAGCTCGGTGCGGCGGGCCTCGACCTTCTCCACCACCGCGAGCTCGTCGACCGTGGCCCACTTCGAGGCCAGCAGCCCGGTCAGCAGCGCCTCGCCCATGCGCCCGCCGCCGACGAGAAGGAGGCGTGCCATCTAGGGGAGGTAGCGGCGGGGGTTCTCGGGGGAGCCGTCGATGCGGGTCTCGAAGTGGAGGTGGGGGCCGGTCGAGTGGCCGGTCGAGCCCACGTAGCCGATGACCTGGCCGCCGCCGACGTCCTCGCCGTCGTTGACGGCGATGCGGCTCTGGTGGCCGTAGAGGGTGGAGAGGCCGCCGCCGTGGTCGATGATGACGACGTTGCCGTAGCCGCTCTGCTGGCCGGCGAAGATCACCGTCCCGCCCTTGGCCGCATGGATCGGGGTGCCCGTGCCCGCGCCGATGTCGATGCCGGCGTGGAGGCGGCCCCACCGGTAGCCGAACTCGGAGGTGACCGGTCCGCCGACGGGCCAGCGCAGGCCCGAGCCGGAAACCCGGCCGCCCGAGGAGTCGCCGACGTCGCCGCTGCGTGAGGCCCGCACCGGGACCGAGGCCCGGCGGATGACCTCGGAGACGGCGGCGTCGGCCGCGGCCAGGGCCTCGGCCTCGCCGGTGATCTCCTTGATGCGGGACTCGAGGGCCGTCTCGAGCCGGGCCTTCTCGGCCAGGTTCTTGTTGAGCTCGATCAGGTGGTTCTTGGCCGCTTCGCGGCGCTTGGCCGCCAGGGCCCGGGCGGCGTCGGCCTTCTGGCGTTCGAGGTCGAGGTCTTCCTTGGTGGCGTGGAGTTGGTCGATGACGTCACGGTCGTTGTTGGCGACCTGGCGGAGCATCGACGCCCGCCTCGACGCCTCGCCCAGGTCCTTGGCGTCGCCGATGCTGGCCAGGGCGGTCTGTTGGGGCCGGACGTAGGCGGCCACGGCCCGGCCCACGACCGCCGACTGGAGGGAGTGCATCTCGGCCTCGGTGGCGGAGATGCGGTCTTCGGCCTGGGTGACCGACGCCTCGGCCACGGCCTGGGCCTGGCGGGCCGACGCCACCTTGGCCGTCTGGCCCTGGACCTGGGTGGCCAGCGCCTGGACCGCCTTCTCGAGCTGGGCGTCCGACGACTTGAGGGCGTTGAGCTTGGCCGCCGTCTGGGCCCGCTTGGCCCGGATCTGGTCCTGTTGCCGACGGGCCGCGCTCGGCGACGGAGCTGCCCCCGCCGGCTGGGCAACGCCGATCAGCAGGGCCAGGACGAGCGGCACGGACGCGAGACGCTGAAGTCGAGTCATGGGAGGTTTGGCGCCCTGACCGGGTGCGGCTGGTCGAGGCGGGCGTCAGGTTACGGGGTTCGTGGCCGCGGCGGCAATCTCCTGCAAGCGCGACAGAGCCCGAGGAACCTCCCGGCGCCATTCGCACTTCCCCGAACGAATGACAGCCGTTCCGCCCCTCGGGCTCGTCTTCCGGCCACCGTACCGGCGGGGGGACAGACCTTCAACCGCGGAACTTTCCGGCGTAGCCGAGGCGCATGGCGGGCCGGAAATACTGCTCGGTGTAGGCGTAGGCCGAGCCCACGATGCGGTCGAGCTCGTCCTCGTCGACCGCCGACCAGGGCAGTTGTCCAACGAGGTAGACAGCGTCTTCGTCGCCGATGGCGAAGCGCACCCCGAACAGCTTGTTGTTGAGCTTGAGCAGGTACTCGAAGAGGGCTTCTCGGTTCTCCTCGGGCGCGGGCATGAACTGGGTCTCGAAGTGGAGGGTGCGCTCCCTCAGGTGGAGCCAGATGGTCGTGACCTGCTTCTCCTCGCCCTTGAGGCGGACGAACCACCTGCGGTCGGCGGGGAGTTGGTCGACGGCGAGAACGAGGTCGTTGGTCTCGTGGGCGCCG
>JAXDPV010000231.1:0-2881 GCA_034668185.1 Actinomycetota bacterium | reverse complement strand
CCACCAAAATGCGGGCAGGTCAGCCGTCGAGAAGCCGGTGCCCAGACCCGGCCAACGCACGAGCGGCGGGGTGCTCGCCCAGGGGAGCGAGCGCGGCGGCGGCCTCGTCGGCGAAGGAACGGGCGGTGGCCAGCGCCGAGGAGACGCCGCCGCTCGAGCGCACGACCTCGCGGGCCTCCTCCATCGAGGGCTGGTCCAACGGCCGCCCCAACAACGAAGCCAGCGAGGGCGTGGTCGCCAGGGCCCGGATCACCGGCAAGGAGTAGGTGCCCTCGACCAGGTCCTGGCCCGCGGGCTTGCCCAGCTCGGCGTCGGTGGCGGTGATGTCGAGGCAGTCGTCCCGGATCTGGAACACGAGACCGAAGGCCTCGCCGAACGCGGTCAGCGCGTCGACCTGCGGGCGGGGCAGCCCGGCCACGATCCCGCCGACCCGGCATGCGGCCGCGGTCAAAGACGCCGTCTTGCCGCCGATCGAGGCCAGGTACTCCGACTCCGAGCGGCCGACGTTGAACGCCGTGCGCAGCTCGCCGACCTGGCCCTCGCACAGCCGCCCGATCGTCGAAGCCAGCAACCCGGCCACCTCGACGCCAAGGGAAGCGGCGATCTCCGACGCCTTGGCCAGGAGGAAGTCGCCGGCCAGGATCGCCACCAAGTTCCCCCAACGGGCGTTGACGCTCTCGACCCCACGCCGGGACCCGGCCTCGTCCATCACGTCGTCGTGGTAGAGCGACCCGATGTGGACGAGCTCGACCGAAATGCCCCCGAGCACGACGGCATCGGTCGCCTCCGAGCCCCCGGCCAGGGCCGATGCCATCGTCAGGGCCGGCCTGATGCGCTTGCCGCCCGCGGCCACCAGGTGGCCGGCGACCTCGGCGAGGAAGGGGTCCATGGCCCGGGTCGAGGCCCGCAGCGCCTCCTCCACCCGGTCCATTTCCGTCCCCAAAAGGGGGGAACCGAGCAGGGCGGCCACGTCCATACCGACGCTCAACGTAGGCCACCGGTCATCGGGAGCGACAACCGGGTAGGGCTGGTGAGGGGCATTGCCCCCGTGCCTCAGTAGACTGGCCCCCAACGCCAACCGTCGTAGGAGGCGGTCCCTTGTTCGAACGTTTCACCGATCGTGCCCGACGAGTCCTGGTACTTGCCCAGGAGGAAGCGCGGCTGCTCAACCACAACTTCCTGGGTACGGAGCACATCCTGCTCGGGTTGATCCACGAGGGCGAAGGAGTCGCCGCCAAGGCGCTCGAGTCGCTCGGGATCTCGCTGGAGGCGGTCCGCGAGAAGGTGGAGGAGACGATCGGCCCAGCGGGCACCGCCGCCAGCGGGGCGCCGCCGTTCACGCCCAGAGCCAAGAAGGTCCTCGAGCTCAGCCTGCGCGAGGCGTTGCAGCTCGGCCACAACTACATCGGCACCGAGCACCTCCTCCTCGGCCTCATCCGTGAGGGCGAGGGCGTGGCCGCCCAGGTGCTCGTGTCCCTCGGCGCCGACCTCAGCCGCGTCCGCCAGCAGGTGATCCAACTCCTCTCCGGCTACGGCGGGGGCAAGGAAGGCGCGGCTGCGGGCGCAGGCCCCCAGGGCGCGGGCCAGGGCGAGACGCCGTCGGGTTCGCTCGTGCTCGACCAGTTCGGCCGCAACCTCACCCAGCAGGCGCGGGAGAAGAAGCTCGACCCGGTCATCGGCCGGCAGAACGAGATCCTCCGCGTGATGCAGGTGCTGTCGAGGCGCACCAAGAACAACCCCGTCCTCATCGGCGAGCCCGGCGTCGGCAAGACGGCCATCGTCGAAGGCCTGGCCCAGCGCATCGTGGCCAACGACGTGCCCGAGACGCTGAAGGGCAAGCAGCTCTACACCCTCGATCTCGGCGCGCTGGTCGCCGGCTCCCGCTACCGGGGCGACTTCGAGGAACGCCTCAAGAAGGTGCTGAAGGAGATCCGCACCCGGGGCGACATCATCCTCTTCATCGACGAGCTCCACACCCTCGTGGGTGCGGGCGCGGCCGAGGGTGCCATCGACGCCGCCTCCATCCTCAAGCCGATGCTGGCCCGGGGTGAGCTGCAGACCGTCGGCGCCACCACCCTCGACGAGTACCGCAAGCACCTGGAGAAGGACGCCGCCCTCGAGCGCCGGTTCGCGCCCATCAAGGTCGACGAGCCCACCGTGGCCCACACCATCGAGATCCTCAAGGGCCTGCGCGACCGCTACGAGTCGCACCACTCGGTCACGATCACCGACCAGGCGTTGGTGGCCGCGGCCAACATGGCCGACCGCTACATCGCCGACCGCTTCCTCCCCGACAAGGCCATCGACCTCATCGACGAGGCCGGCTCCAAGCTGCGCATCCGCCGCATGGACACGCCCGCGGAGTACAAGCAGATCGAAGAGCAGATCGTGCGGGTGCGGCGTGACAAGGAGTCCGCCCTCGACCGTTCCGCCTTCGACGAGGCCGAGCGCCTGCGGGCCAAGGAGAAGCAGCTCCTCGAGCAGAAGGCGGCCAAGGAGTCCGAGTTCCGGGCGTCCGGGGCCGACCTGTTCGACGTGGTCGACGAGGAAGTCATCGCCGAGGTGCTGGCCATGTGGACGGGCATCCCCGACTACCGCCTCACCGAGGAGGAGACGGCCAAGCTCCTGCGCATGGAAGACGAGCTCCACAAGCGGGTCGTCGGCCAGGAGGACGCCATCAGGGCCGTGGCCCAGGCCGTGCGCCGCACCCGTGCCGGCCTCAAGGACCCGAAGCGCCCCGGCGGTTCGTTCATCTTCCTCGGCCCCTCGGGCGTCGGCAAGACCGAGCTGGCCAAGACGCTGGCCGAGTTCCTCTTCACCGACGAGTCGGCGATGATCACCCTCGACATGTCGGAGTACATGGAGAAGCACACCGTGTCCC
>JAXDPV010000230.1:0-7961 GCA_034668185.1 Actinomycetota bacterium | reverse complement strand
GTCGATCTTGTCGGCCAGCGTGGGCGCGCCGAGCTCGGCCTTGCGGGCTTCGAGGCGCTCGGCGACGGCGTTGCGTGTCTCGGCCGGCGCCTTGGAGCGGATCTTCGGAAAGAGGTCGGTCTCCTCTTCCTCGGCGTGGTGCTCGACCATCTCGATGAGCACCGTGACCTTGGCCGCCCAGTCCTCGGTGTTGGGTTCCCCGCCGGAGACCTCGGCCATCTGGCGCTTGGCCGCGGCGTGTTCCTCGAAGCCCTCGGTGATCGACTCGTGGGTCTCTTCCGTGAGGTCCTTGAACTCGGGATAGAAGATCTCTTCCTCGATCGTCGTATGGACCTCGAGCTCCTGGAGGATCTTCGATGCGAGCGTCGTCATCTCCTGGAGGTTGTCGCCCTCCTTGGCCGTCTTGAAGCGGGCGAACAGTCCCCGCACCCGGTTGTGGTCTGCCGTCAACAGTTCCAGTGCATCCATGTGCATCTCCCCCTTCTCTGGCGCATCCGATACCCAGGTTCACCTCGGCGATAACCCGAGCCGGAGTGGTCTCCCCCGTATGCTCGACCCACCGCCCAACTGAGCAACGGAGGACACCTGTGCCGGCCATGTCCGGGTTCCAGTCGGCGTTCTGTCGGAGTGCACCATGGCGAGGCTTCGCCCGGCGGGTCGTCCTGCCCTGGGCGCTGCAAGGCTTCCGTCCCCACGGCGACGTGCTGGAGATCGGTGCCGGCAGCGGCGCCATGGCCGCCGAGTTGCTGACGATGTTCCCCGACGTGCGGTTGACCGTCACCGACGTCGACGACGAGATGGTGGCCGCGGCCTCGGCCCGGCTGTCGCCCTTCGGCGACCGGGCCACCGCTCGCCCCGCCGACGCCACCGCGTTGCCGTTCCCCGACGGCGCCTTCGACGCCGTCCTGAGCTGGGTCATGCTCCACCACACGATGGAGTGGGAGAAGGCACTCGCCGAGGCGATCCGCGTCCTGCGTCCCGGCGGCCAGCTCGTCGGCTACGACCTCCTCTCCACCGCGCCGCTCCGCCTCCTGCACCCCGCTTCCGACCCCCGCCAGCGCATGATCGGCCTGGCCGAGCTCCGCGAAGCCCGCCGCGACCTCCCGGTCGACGAGACGCTCCTCACCCCGAGCCTCGCCGGGTTCGCCGTGCGCTTCATCCTCCAGAAGGCTGGCCGTTCCTGACCTTCGGGACCGGCTGGTGGCCCCAGATGCTGATGCGGTCGTAGCGGCGGTTGCCGTCCCAGTCGTCGGTGACCAGCCGAGCGCCGTGGCCGACTTCCACCTGGAAGCCTGCCGGGGAAACCACGTAGAAGCTGAACATCCGGTCGTTGTCGTGGCGGCCGAGCCCGTTGGCCAAGGTGCATCCTGCGTTCCAGGCGCGGTCGAAGGCATAGCCGACGTCGTCGCGGTCGGCGACCTCCACCATCACGTGGTGCAGGCGCTGGGGCAGCTCGAACGGCGCCCGCGCCAACGCCAGCGAATGGTGCCGCGCATTGCCGTGGTAAAAGCGGACCTCCAGCTCGATGCCGGGGACGATCTCCATCTCGAGCCAGTCGGTCTGGCGCAGTCCCAACCCCTCGGTGACGAAGCGGTGCGACGCGTCGAGCTCGGTCGTGGCGAACACGACGTGGCCGAACCCCACGCCGTCGGTCACGAAACCGCCGGCCACCAAAGGCGACGCAAAGGGAAGGTCGGCGTCGGCGTCGGCTAGCCCGAGGGCGACTTCGACCTTGATGCCCCACGGTGCGTCGACGGTGGCCAGCCGATCGACCCGGCGGCTGGCGGTCTCGTCCGTGCCCGCATGGGTCGTGACCGGGAACCCGGCCTGCTCGAGCCGGGCCACGGTCGCGGTCCAGGCGCCGGCGTCGGCGGCCTCGAAGCCCAGGAAGGTCGCGTCCGCCGCCGGGCCCTCCGACACCACGATCCGGCGAGCCTTGGCGTCATTGCGCCAGGTGCCGGGCGCGTCGCCGGGCACCAAGCCGACGACGTCGGCCAGGAAGGCGCCGAGCGCGCTCGGATCGGGCACCTCGACGCCGAGGTACCCGAGTTGGAGGTCACCGAGCACGGTGATCATCCGCCGGGGCGACGAAGCGGGTGCGAATGGTGCCGATGCCTTCGATCCAACTTGTGAGGGTCTCGCCCGGCTGGAGGAAGCGCGGCGGCTGGCGGCCGGCCCCGACTCCCGACGGCGTCCCGGTGAAGATGATGTCGCCCGGCAGCAGCGGGACCACGGCGGACAGCTCGGCCACGAGCTGCGAAACATCGAAGACCAGGTCGCTGGTGCGGGCGTCCTGCATCGTCTCGCCGTCGATGGCGCAACCGAGGGCAAGGTCGTCGGGGTCGTCCAACTCGTCGGGCGTGGTCACCCAGGGCCCGAGCGGCGAGAAGCCCCGGCGCGACTTGCCCAGGCTGAACTGGCCGCCGGCGGCGAACTGCAGGGCGCGGTCGGACAGGTCCTGACCGACCGTGAGCCCGGCGACGTGCGACCACCCGTCGGTGGCGGCGACCCGATCGGCGCGCCGCCCGATGACGACGACCAGCTCGACCTCCCAGTCGACGGTGCCGTTGGGCAGCTCGACCTCGGCGAAGGGGCCGGTGATGCTTGCCGGAAACTTGGTGAAGGTCGCGGGCACGGTGGGCAGCTCCATGCCCGACTCGGCGGCGTGCGACCGGTAGTTGAGCCCGATGCCGAAGACCTGCCGTGGCACCGGCACCGGCGGGTGCAGGTCGCCTTGGTCGAACTCCGAGGTCGCCACCGTCGTCAGGTCGAGGCCGGCGAAGAAGGCGCGGAACGTATCCCACTCGTCATAGATGGGATGCATGTCGGGACCGAACTTGCCACCCGACGCCTCAGCGACGTCGATACCGCGGTCGTCGGTGCCGGACACCACCAGCGTCGCCCGGCCGCCGAGATTGGCGAGCCTCATGTCGGGGCCTCGGCCAGATCGGGCGCGTCCCATGGCATCGACGCCGACACCCAATGGGTGACGGCCTCGGGCTGATCGTTCCGGTGCAGGTGGCGGGGCGGTTGGGCGAAGGTGTTGTACGGCCGGCAGCGCAGGACGACCCGCTGCTCCTCGGCGGCCATGGCCACGACGAACGGGCGGGCGTCCTCGGCCAGCGCCTCGCCCGACATGCGGCTGGCTGCGGCCATCATCACGTCGACCACGAGCTCGGGATCGTCGTCGACTGTGGCGTCGCAATAGACCTGCAGGTAGACGAAGGGCCAGCGCTCGTCGAGGACGCAGAGGCTGGCCTTGCCGTCCCGGGCGACCACCTTGGCCTTGCTCCGGTCGCGCATGGTGGAGACGAGCAGTTCGTCGTCGTCCGTGGGCACGTAATACACGACCGACATCGCAGGACCGTCGGCCCGGCGCGCGGTCCCGAAGATGCAGGTGCGGTGGGTGCGCACGAACTCGCGCCGCTCCGACGGGAGCATGTCGCGGTCCGTGGGTGGCAGGAACGGCTCCGGGGCCAGGGACAAGATCTTCATATTATCGGATGATAACATCACGACCGTGCGCCGGACGAGGGACGACATTCGCCAGCGTCTGTTGGAATCGGCGCTGGTCGAGTTCGGGGCCAAGGGTTTCGACGGCGCCTCCACCCGGTCGATCGCCCAGCGGGTCGATGCCCACCAACCCCAGATCAACTACCACTTCGCCTCGAAGGAGGCGTTGTGGGTGGCGGCGGTCGATCATCTCTTCGGCCAGCTCGGTCGGGCGCTGGCCAGCCTGGATCTGCGGGTCGATACCGACGAGCTTGACCGCGGCGAGTTGGCCCCGGTGTTCGCCGAGGCCATCCGCCGGTTCGTCCGCTTCGCCGCGGCCCACCCCGAGCTCAATCAGATCATGGTCCACGCGGCCACCGAGGACAGCGACCGGCTCCGGTGGATGGTCGAGCGCCACGTCCGCCCGCTCTACGACGTGACCCAGGCCGTGTGGCAGCACCTGCGCGACGCCGGTGTCGCCGCGCCCATCGATCCCTCGATGGTCCACTACGTCATCGTCGGCGCGGCCTCGCTACCATTCGTGAACGCCCCCGAGGCCCGCCTCCTCCTCGGCGTCGAGCCCACCGACCCCGCCTGGGTCGACACCCACGCCAACGGGCTCGTCGCCACCTTGTTGCCCGGCCTCACGACGGCTGTTGGTGTCGGAGGGGCGAGTTGTCCCATGTATATGGACGTGACGCTGCCTTTGGCGGAGTAGTGCCATGAGCCGCCTGCAGATGATCTACCACAGTGATCGGTGTCCGCTCGGCGAGGACGACCAGTCCTTGATGAAGTCCTTCAGCTTGTAGTCGGGCAGATCGCTCGGGAGCGACGGACCCCGTACGTCTCCGGCGATCGGGTCGAGTTGCTGGGCGTAGCCGCGAGCCCAGGTGACCCACGCCATCGCCTGTTCGTCGTCCGCGTGGTGCGCCTCGACCGCTGCGCAGTACGAGCGGACCCTCTCAGCCACCCGCCACGAATCGAGCTGCCTCGCCAACTCCTCGCGACGGGTGTGCTCGAGATATCGCTGACGGGCGCGCTCCAACTCCTCCGCCCACCTCCGCTGACGCTTCTCCTCCTCGCGCGCCTCGATCTCGCGGCGGTGACGGTCCTCGACGGCGCGCAATTCCAACTCGGCAAACAACTCGCCCAGCTTCTCTTCGAGCGTCCAAGTCTTCCTGTCGGCCCACTGCGAAGTCCGGCCCTCTCCGAAATACGGCGCCACGACCGAGATGGCGAGCTTGCCCGTGGCGCCTTCCTCATGGAGGTGTGCCTTCGGTTTCGTCCACGGTCGCTGTTCCCACTCACGTAGCTGCCACCCGCTTGGGGGTGTCCAGCGACGGGAAATTCCCTCCTCGCGGAAACGAAGGCACGCCGTGAAGTCATCGATGGTGATCGTGAAGTGTCCGTGTTTGTCACCCGACCATGCCGGTTCACGACGCTCGGTGCCGCTTCGGTTACCAACAACGCCCACCGCATATCCGCGTCGCTCGGCTTCGAGCACGATGCCGTGGAAGATTCGGAGGGCACGCGGGAGCAGGGCGCGGCTGACCTCAAGGTGCTCTTTCTGCTCGCGGAACTCCGTCACGAAGGGGTGGTAGCGGCTGACGTGATCCGATACCGGCACCGGAGTTACGTCGACGACGTGGCCGTCGGGAGCGTCGATGAGGTCGATCTGCAGGTCGCGCCGTTGGTTGATCCAGTTGGTAACAAGGTGCTTGCCGGCGGGGACCTTGTTGTGCCTCTGAGCAAGCTTGACTCGGTGCTCCCAGTTGACATCGGCCCCATAGCCGCGAGGCGCATCCTCGATGACGAGCGACCCACCGGCAGCGATCACGTCCGCCACCAGCCGCTCGGTCACTAGCTCGTTCGGACGCCTGGGCGTCGGTGCATTCGTGGCGCTGGCCTTCTGCAGATACTCGGTGCCCGCCGGTGTGATCGTCGCGGTCCATAACGGCCCCCGTCCCGAAGTCGTCACGAAGCCGCGGCCGCGAAGCGCGGCAGCTGAGATGCGCCGCGATTGTGCTTCCTCTTCGTCGACAGCAGGGGCTCCCTCTGCGACCCACTGAAGCACCTCGATCTGTCGCTCAGTCAAGGTCTTGCGCTGAGCCATACCCCCTCCTCCGCGTCACACGAGAACAGCCTTACCAACGGCTGATCGCATCGCCCGCTGCCTATCATTCGACATGTAACAATAGGAACATATGTTCGACACTGGAGAACCCACTCAAGATGTCTCCTGACCTCAACCGCATATGGGCGGCCGAGCGAGAGGCTCGCAAACTGCAGCGCGGCCACGCATCGTTCGCCACTTCGGGCTTAATGACACATCTAGACGAGCCACGACTCCTCGCGGTCGTGCTTCCGGCCGACCCCCTGGCCGTCGCGGTGGACTTCGATGACCGCTTACTCGAGGCCCTTCCTCAACGGTTCATCGGTCGAACGTCAAACGGCGTCGAAGTGCTCGGCTCGAACCTGGTCACAGACGATGCCCTCGGACGCTTCGCGCGTAGCGAGCGCGGGTGGCGTGCGTATGTCGCCATGCGACGCAACGGGGCGACGGAAGTCGGGATGGGATCGACTATCCGCTACCGCGAGCGAAAGGATGACGGGCCGTTCGTGTATCGCCTGTACTACATCGTCCACGCTGTGCGCGTGATCATCGAGAGCCAAGCTCGTCTCCTGGCAGCCCTTCGATGGTCTGGAGAGGGGCCATTCGAGGTGGTGCTCGGCATCGGTGAGACAGGCGGATCGCAGATCGGCGGCCTCAATGACGGGTGGTCGGGTCCCGAGTCTTGGTTTGACGACGGCCCGACTTGCCTCACGCCCGACGTTCTCGTGCGGTCTGAGGTTGCCGTCTGGCCAATGGAGGCAGACGGGCAGACAGCGTTGATGACGTCAATCTCGGATCGTGTCTGCAACGCGTGGGGAACAACGCAAAGGCTGTTCGCACCGCCTAACGGCAGACCGGGCGCAGGACTTCTGTCGTCCGGCTACGCATAGGAGTCTCGCCGGTGAAGGTGTTTATCTCGTCCGTGCGCCGAGGATTGGAGTCGGAGCGCGACGCCCTACCCGGCCTCCTCCGTGCTGTAGGACACGAGCCGCTCCGCTTCGAGGACTTCACCGCTCAGGCCGTGCCGAGTCGAGAGGCCTGTCTATCGGGAGTGGCGGCCGCCGACGTCTACGTCTTGCTCCTCGGCCAGCACTACGGAACGACGTTTCCTGACACCGGGCGTTCGGCCACGCACGAGGAGTACATCGCAGCACAAGCCAGGGGCATTCCGCGCTTGGTCTTTAGGAAGAGCGGCGTGGACTTCGAACCCGACCAGCAAACGTTCGCCGCTGAGGTCGAGAGCTTCGCGACCGGCCTGTTCCGCGACAGCTTCGTTGACGCGGTGGACCTGCAAGCCAAGGTCGTCTCGGCGCTGCGAGAACTGCCCGTCGGAGCACTCGAGTGGAAGGGACTCGATGAGCCAGTGGCCGTTCGATGGAACGCGACTCAGAGCCCGAGGTACATGTCGCCCCGCGCTGAGCTCTACACCCACGCGATGCCGATCGGTGGCAGCGCACTGTCGAAGCGGCGGATCGCGGAACTCCCCGACCACCTTGCCCAACGACTGCGGTCTTTGGGAACGGTCTCTGCTTCCGCTCCCATCGACACCGGCGTCGACGACCACGGCGCCTACGCCCTCGTGACCGAGCCGGATCGGCGTGGTTGGCGCGAAGCCGATGCCGGCGGTCTCAGCGGCTGTCGCATCCACACCAATGGTCAGCGAACTGCGATCGAACGACTGCCCACTGATTCGATGGGCACGATCCTTGACCGCGAGGACCTCGTTGAGCGTGTGGCGAGGAGCTTGAGGCTACTTGGCGCTCTGGCTCCGGCGGACGACGGCGAGCACGCGATCGCGCTCGAGATGGTGGCGACGTCGATGGCCATCATCGGGTCGATTGGGCAGCTCGGCAACCGCAACAGCGCGTCCGGGCTGTCGACGTCCGACCAACCCATTCGTGTCGAGCCTGACGAGAGCGTCACGATCGCAGCCTTCGACCGCGGGGCGTACGAGGTTGCGCGCCCTTTGGTGCACCAGTTGCTCGAAGCGTTCTCACGGCGCCGCTAGCAGCGCCGAGCACTCCTTCAACGGCGGCGCGACCACTACCCCATGATGTGGCGAGATCCGGCGGCTTCGCCATGAGGTGCTGGTCGGTCACTGTCCGACCTGGTACACAGGGTGACAGTGCGGGCCAGGTGGGAGGGCGACAGAGGTTGCACGCCGCTGGCGTCGCATCCGCCGTCGCCGTCCTCGTCGAGGGTGAGTGCCCCGCACGCCGCCGTGCTCGCCCTGCAACGCCAGGCCGGCAACGCGGCGGTGGCCCAGTCGTTCGTGGTGCAGCGCTCGATCGTCACCGAGGCGTCGACGGCGTCGAGCGCCGACCTGACTGGCCTCATGGGGCTGCTGAACCCGAAG
>JAXDPV010000229.1:0-3531 GCA_034668185.1 Actinomycetota bacterium | reverse complement strand
CTCTCGTTCTGCTTCGTGTCGAACGGGATGGAGGCCAACGGCGTGACCGAGATCTTGCGGTGCCAGGAGATGGCCACGCTGGCCGCGGCTTGCGCCTGACTGACTGACTGACTGACCGACCGAGCGTCAGTCGCCGGTCCGGCCGTCGATCGTCTCGCGGATGATGTCGGCGTGGCCGGCGTGGCGGGCCGTCTCCTCGATCATGTGGACGAGGACCCAGCGCAGCGACACCTCGCGCTCGGGGTGGGCGCACATGGCGTCGAGGTCGGGCGCGGCGGCCGCGATCGCCCGCGACCGTTCGCAACACTCGGCGTAGAAGGCGACGAGCTCGTCGACGGTCATGGCCTCGGGCATGGTCAGGTCGGCGTCGGGGTCGTCGCTCTCGCCGAAGGGGTCGTCGACCTGCTCGCCGGCGAACACCATGCGGAACCACCACACCTCGACCCACGCCAGGTGGTGTACGAGGCCACCGACCGACAAGCTGCTCGCGGTCGGCGTCGAACGGGCCTGCTCCTCGCTCAGCCCCTCGAGCTTCCTCGCCATCACCGACCGGTAGAAGTCGAGGAACCCGTGCAAGGTCGTGGCCTCGTCGGCCGACCTGGGCGGGTCGGTGGGCTCGGTCGTCATGGTCGTACGGTAACGCCGGCGGCTACCGTCGCCCCATGGGCACCCTCGACCAGGCCAAGATCGACCAGCTCCGGGAACGGGCGCAACGGGAGATCGACCAGGGCACGCTGCCGTCGTGCCAGCTCGCCCTGGCGATCGACGGCGAGATCGTCCTGCACGAGGTCTACGGCGACGCCACCCTCGACACCAGGTACGTCGTCTTCTCGGCCACCAAGCCGGTGGTGGCCTCGGCGGCGTGGATCCTCGTCCAGGAGGGCCGGCTCGACGTCGGCAACAAGGTCGTCGACTACATCCCCGAGTTCGCCACCAACGGCAAGGACGAGGTCACCGTTGAGCAGGTGATGACGTTCACCTCCGGCTTCCCCCACGCACCCATGGGCCCGCCGCAGTGGTGGACGAGACAGGGCCGGGTCGAGCGCATGGCCCAGTGGCGGCTCAACTGGGAGCCGGGCACGCGGTACGAGTACCACGCCACCTCGGCCCATTGGGTGCTGGCCGAGATCGTCGACCGCATCATCGACGGCGACTACCGGGACTTCATCGCCGAACGCATCACCGGCCCCCTCGGCATCGGCGACCGCCTCCAGGTAGGCGTGCCCAAGGGGCCACAACAGGACAACATCGCCACCCTGCACAAGGTCGGCACGCCCGCCGACCCCGAGGAACTGCAGAAGGCCCTCGGCATCAGCCAGCTCCCAATCACCGAGGTCACCGACGACAACCTGATGAAGCACAACCACCCCGATTTCCGGGCCCTCGGCGTACCCGGCGGCGGCGGCGTGTCCGACGCGACCGGGCTGGCCCTCTTCTACCAGGCGCTGCTCCACAACCAGGCCGGCATCTGGAAGCCCGACCTCCTCCACGACGTGACCACCAACGTCCGCAACACCCTCACCGAACGCCTGGGCAACTACCCGATCAACTACACCCTCGGCCTGCGCAAGGCCGGCGACGACGGCTACTCCCACATGCGGGGCTTCGGACGAACGGTCTCGCCCCAGGCCTTCGGCCACAACGGCGCCGCCGGCCAACTCGCCTGGGCCGACCCCGCCACCGGCCTCTCGTTCGTCTACCTCACCAACGGCATCGAGGCCAACACCCTCACCCAGGCCCGGCGGGGCGTGGCCCTCGGCAGCATCGCGGCTCAGACGAGGGAGTCGGCCCAGGCCTGATGCAGGGCGCCGTAGCGCGACGACGCCGACGCGACCAGCGACGAAGGTGAACCGTCCTCCACCACGACGCCCTCGTCGATCACCAGCACCCGGTCGGCGATCTCCACCGTCGACAACCGGTGGGCGATGATCACCGCGGTGCGGTCGGCGAGCAGCGTCCGCAACGCCCGCTGCACCAAGCGCTCCGACGGGATGTCGAGCGACGACGTGGCCTCGTCGAGGATCAAGACGTGCGGGTCGGCGAGGAACGCACGGGCGAAGGCCACCAACTGGCGCTGCCCGGCCGACAACCGACCGCCGCGCTTGCGCACGTCGGTGTCGTAGCCGTCGGGCAACGCCGCGATGAAGTCGTGGGCGCCGATGACCCGGGCCGCGGACTCGATCTCCGACCGTGACGCCGCCGGCCGGCCGAAGGCGATGTTGTCGGCCACCGAACCGGAGAACAAGAAGTTCTCCTGGGTCACCATCACCACCGCCCGGCGCAGCGTGGGGTCGTCCAACGAACGCAGGTCGACGCCGTCGAGCAACACCCGCCCCGACGTCGGGTCGTAGAAGCGGGCCAGCAAGCGGGCCACCGTCGACTTGCCCGCGCCCGTCTCCCCCACCAGGGCCACCGTCTGCCCCGCGGGGATGGAGACGTCGATGCCGTGGAGCACTTCGGCGTCGCGGTAACCGAAGCGCACGTCCTCGAACCGCACCTCGCCCCGGGCGTCGACCAACGCCACCGGCGACGGAGGCGGCGGCACCGCCAACGGTTCCTCCAACACGCCCGACAGCTTCTCCAGCGCGGCGGCAGCCGACTGGAACAGGTTGTAGAACTGGCTGATGTCCTGCACCGGCTCGAAGAACCGGCGGACGTAGAGGAGGAAGGCGGCCAGCGTGCCCACGGTCATGCCGCCGCCGACCACGCGGAAGCTGCCCACCAGCAGCACCACCGCCAGCGTCACCCGCCCCAAGCCTGCGACGCCGGGCCCGTAGACCGCGGCCAACTGGTTCGAGCGGATGTTGGCGTCGTAATACCGCCCGTTGACCGACTCGAAGATGGCCTGGTTCCGGGGCTCGCGGCGGAACGCCTGCACCGCCCGGATGCCACCGAGCGATTCCACGAACTGCACGATCACGAGGGCGACCGCCTCCCGGGTCTCGCGGTACACGTCCTCGGCCCGGCTCCTGAACCACCGGGTGAGGAACACCACGAACGGGAAGACGGCGATGGCCACCAGCGCCAGCTTCCAGTCGAGCACCACCAGGGCCACGGTGATACCGAGGATCGACAGCCCGCCCGTCGTCACCGACAAGATGCCCGAGCCGAGCAACTCCCAGATGGCCTCGACGTCCGACGTCAGGCGCGAGATCACCCGACCCGAGGTATAGCGCTCGTGGAAGCTCAGGCTGAGCTTCTGGAAATGGTCGAACAGGCGCTCGCGGAGGTCGAGCAACACGTCCTGGCCGAGCTTGCCGCTGATGGTGAGGAAGAGGTACTCGAGCGCGGCCCGCAGCACCACGACAGCGAGGAAGACGACCACCACCACGGTCAGCACCGTGGGCGGGCCGCCGGCGGTGATGGGCGGGATGCCCCGGTCGATGCCGACCTTGACCAGCACCGGGCCCGCCAGCCGGGCCAGGGTCTCGAGCACGACCACGGTGATGCCGGCCCACAACGCCTTCTTGCGGGGCGAGAGCAACGAGCCGAGCAAACGCCGGCTGCGGGAACGGAGGAAGCCGCGCAGCC
>JAXDPV010000228.1:0-14724 GCA_034668185.1 Actinomycetota bacterium | reverse complement strand
GACGGCACCACGCCCGTGAGCACGAGGGTGCCGGCCACGTGGTCAGCCCGCCCCCGCCGGAGCCACGGGGCGAGCGCGGCGAGGCGGCCGTGGCCGGCGCGATCCCACGAGCGGCGGAAGGCCGATCGGGCCCGCACGACCAACGACTTCACGCTGTCGGGCGAGGCCCCGCCGCGCGCCGCGATCTCGCCGACGGTCAGGCCGAGCAGGTCCTTCTGGAGGAGGACCTCGCGGTGGCCGTCGGCCAACCCGTTGAGCACGCCGGCCAACTGGCGCCGGTTCTCGGCCAGTAACGCGTGGTGCTCGGGCCCGCGGTGGTCGAGCCCGCTCTCGAGCCATGCCGCGGCCTCGGGGTCGGCCTCGAGGTCGCCGACCACCGACTCGGCGGTGTTGCGCCGGCCCCGCACGGCGTTGGCGCACATGGTCGAAGCGATCGCCTTCACCCACGGCCACGCCGGCCGGCTCGGGTCGAGCCGATCCTGGAACCGGTAGACGCGGAGGAAGGTCTCCTGCACCACGTCGTCGGCCAGGTGGGTGTCGCCGAGGCGCACGCGGGCGTAGGCCCTGACGCGGTCGGCGTAGGCGGCGTAGAGGTCGTCGAAGGTCTGGGCTCGTGCGGGCGGCGGGTCGTCGAACGAAAGCGCCGTCATGCCGAGCGGCGGCGACGCGGACGGTCGACGGCACCCATGCCGGCCGGTGGCAGGTCGTCCTTGATCCGCTCGCCCAGAGTGGGCTTCCCCGTGCTCATCCCCCGCGACCCCCAACGGTCCGACCGAAATCGTTCGTCCTAGTCTTCTCCGTTCGGGCGGTCTGACCTCTTCCTGCGGGGTAAACGTTGGCCGAATAATCGGCTCGGCTTGACTGCCGGGGCGGCGGGGAAGAGAACGGCCATGAACGCGCTGACCCTCCTGAAACAGGACCACGGCAACCTCGACGAGCTCTTCCGCCGCTTCGAGCACGCTCGGCCCGACGATGCCGCCGAGGCAGCCCGGGTGCGTGACCTCATCGTCGAGCACCTCTCCCGCCACTCCGCCATCGAGGAGCAGGTCTTCTACCCGGCGGTGCTGGCCCGCTTCGCCGAGCGGCCTGGCGAAGACGCTTTCCCGGTGCTCGAGGGCCTGGAGGAGCACCACATCGCCAAGTGGACGTTGAACGAGTTGGAGAAGATGGCGCCTGGGCACGAGCGCTTCCGGCCGAAGATGAAAGTGTTGATCGAACAGACCCGCCACCACGTGCGTGAGGAGGAGGACGAGCTGTTCGTCCAGGTGCGGGAGGCGTTCACCGTCGAGGAGCTCAACAACCTCGGCGAGCGGATGGAGACCCTCGAGCCGATCATGCCGACCCGGCCCCACCCCCGCATCCCCGACACCGCGCCGCTCAACTTGTTGATCGGCCTGCCGTTGGCCGTCTTGGATGGCGCGGTGTCCGCGGGCAAGGAAGCCGTCGGCCGGCTCGTGCACAACGGGGGGCGGTGACGACTGCCTGATGTCCGACCCTTCCCCCACCGACCCTCGGCTTGACGACGTCGAGCGCAAGATCGACAACGCCCGCTCCGACGCCGAGGAGACCGACCCCATCGACGCCTCCGATGCCGACGCCGAGCCCCGCTTCTCCGACCCCGGCCAACTCGGCGGCCCCGTCGACGACGCCATAGCCCCCGGCTAACCCCACTTCCGCACACCCGCTTTCGCACACTGAGGTGCCGCCCAGGCGGCACCGGTGTGCGAAAGCGGAGGGCGGGAGCCGGTTAGGGGCCGGCGGGGGCGACGCGGCGGCGGGCGGGGTTGGTGGGGCCGCGGAGGATGCGGACGGCGAGCTGGCCGTTGCCGAAGGAGGCGTCGGCCTCGCCGCCGAAGCCGTCGGGCAACTCGAGCTCGCGCTCCCAGGGCCCGTAGTGCCACTCGTGGACGAGGTACTGCTTGGGCGCGGGCGTGCGCATGTCGGCCCGCATCGACAGCGACCGGCCCTCGACCTCGACGGTGATGTCGTCGGGCATCACGCCGGGGAACGGAGCGACGACCACGACGGCGGCGTCGGTCTCGTAGACGTTGACCGGAACCCGCTGGGCCTGGACGGGCGGGGTGCTGGGGGCGGCAGCCATGCCCGTAGCCCTACCCCGCCAGGGCCGAGTGCATCTCCCACACCAGCACCTCGGCGCCGTCCGAAGGGTCGGCGACCAGCGCCGAGCCCCCGGCACCGACCAACCGGGCGGCGTCGCCGGTGCCCAACCGGCCACCACCGTCGAGGTCGACCGCGCCCTTGGCCACGAACACGTGCAGGTACGGCGCCGACGGCAACACGATCCGCTCGTCGGCCCCGAGACGGCCGGCCCACAACACCGCGTCACGCTGGCGCAGGGCGATGGCGGCGTCGTGCCCACGACCGGAGGCCACCGGCACAAGCCCGCCCCGGCCGAGCTCGGCGTTGATGTCGAGCTGCTCGTACCCAGGGTCGATGCGCTCGGTGTCGGGGACGACCCACATCTGCACGAAGTGCACGTCGTTCGCCCCGCTCGGATTGATCTCGGAGTGCCAGATGCCGGTGCCGGCCGACATCCGCTGGGCCAGGCCCGGATAGATGAGCCCCTTGTGGCCCGCCGAGTCCTTGTGCTCGAGCTCGCCGTCGAGCACCCACGTGATGATCTCCATGTCCTGGTGGGGGTGGGTCTCGAAGCCCGACCCGGCCTTGACCCGGTCGTCGTTGCTCACCAACAACAGCCCGAAGTGCGTGTTGGCGGCGTCGTAATGGCGGCCGAAGCTGAAGCTGTGGCGGGAGTCGAGCCAGCCGATGCGGGTATGGGGCCGCGAGTCGGTGGGCCTCACGTCGATTGCCATGCCAGTGGGGGTCATAGTTGATTCCTCAACCAATTGCGTCGAGATCCGATTCCCGGCGATCATCTCGCATGTCGCTCACCCTCCTCGACTGGCGCCGGCGGGTGGCCGCCCTCTACGCCGCGGTCAGGGCCGGCGACCTCGACCTGGCCGGCTTCCGCCGGGCCAAGGACGAGCTCTTCGCCACCCACCCCGACTCGCCGATCACCGACGAGGACAAGGCGACGTTCCGAGGCCTCGACTACTGGCCCGAGCGACCGGACCTCAGGTTCCAAGACGTCGAGGTCGACCACGGCGTCGAGCCGATCGAGCTCGACCTCCAGGGCAGCCGCTTCAGGAGGTTCGGTCGGGTCCACCTCCCCGGACTCGGCGACCTCGACGTCTACTGGCTCGAGACCTACGGCGGCGGCGTGTTCGTCCCGTTCGCCGACGCCACGTCGGGTACGACCAGCTACGGCGGCGGCCGCTACCTCCTCGACACCGTGAAAGGCGCCGACCTCGGCGGGGCCCAAGGCCGGCTGACCATCGACTTCAACTACGCCTACCACCCGTCGTGCGTCTACGACCCGGCGTGGGACTGCCCGCTCGCCCCCCACGGGAACCGGTTGGCGGTTCCCGTGGAGGCCGGCGAGCGGTCACCGACGGCGACTACTTCTTGATGAAGCCGTTGTCCTGCAGCCAGGTGGTGGCCACGGCCGACGGGTCGGCCTTGTCGATGTCGACCTTCTTGTTCATGGCCGAGAGGTCGGCGGTGGTGAGCTTGGCCGAAATGCTGTCGAGCAGGGCGGCGACGTCGCCCTTGTCGGCGGCGGTGCGCACCACGGGGATGAGGTTCTCGGGCGGCTGCAGGCTCTTGTCGTCCTGCAACAGCACGAAGCCGCGGGCGGCGATGGCGCCGTCGGACGTCAGGATGAGGCCGACGTCGATCTGGCCGCCTTCCAGGGCGTCCTTGGTGAGCGGCCCACCGACGTCGAGCTTCTTGAGCTCCTTGAAGGTGATGCCGTAGGTCGCCTTGAGGCCGATGGCGCACAGCGGGCGGGTGTCGCACTCCGGCGGCCCGCCGAACACGAGGTTCTTCGACACGGCCGCGAGGTCGGACAGCTTGGCCAGGTTGTACTTGGTGGCCGTGGCCTTGGTGACGGCGAAGCCGTTCTTGTCCTCGGCCGCGGCCGGCTTCAACACGTCGACGCCCTTGGCCGTCAGCGCCGTCTTCAGCGCGGCCAACGTGGCGGTGGAGTCGTTGGTGGGCGAGCCCTTGAGGAACGTCAGCAGCGAACCGACGTAGTCGGGATACAGGCTGATGTCGCCGTTCTGCAACGCCGGCAACACCGCCTCGCGGGCGCCGAGCTTGAACTTCTTGGTCACCTTGAAGCCGGCGGCCGACAGGCATTGCGAGTACAGCTCGGCCACGATCTCCTGCTCGGAGAAGTTCGTGCTGCCGACGGTCAGCGAGTCGGTGCCCTTAAAGGAAGCGCAGCTTCCGGCGGACGCGGTGGTCGCGGCTTTGGCGGTCGTGGAAGTGTCGCCACCCGATGCGTTGTTACCGCTGCTACCGCACGCCGCCAACAGCAGCGCACCGGCGGCAACCATCGCCCCGACGACACCGATACGGGATCTCCGCATGGGTTTCCTCTTTCTGTATGGATCTTTGGTGAACGTCTAGTCGATTTCCGGGGCGACAACCAGGCCACGGGGCACGACCGCCCGCTGGAGCGCGGCCAGCCCGGCCTCGGTGGCCAGCGACAGGGCCGCCACCAGGAGGGCACCGACGAACACCGACACGAAGTTGCGGGTGGCGATGCCGTCGACGATGTAGCGACCGAGGCCGCCCCATCCGACGAGGGCGGCCAGGGTCGCGGTGGCGACCACCTGGACGCCGGACGTGCGCACGCCGGCCATGATCAACGGCAACCCCATCGGCACCTCGACCCGCCGCAGGACCTGCAGGCCGGTGAGGCCCATGCCCGTGGCCGACTCCTTGACCTCGTCGTCGACGCCCCGGATGGCGGTGTACGCGTTGGTCACCATCGGCGGGACGGCAAGGGCGACAAGGGCCACGTACGCCGGCTCGGCGCCGATGCCGACGATCGAGGCCATGAGCACGATGATGGCGAAGCTCGGCACCGCCCGGCCCAGGTTCGACAGGTTGATGGCGACGAACCCGCCCCTGCCGGTGTGGCCGAGGACGAGGCCGAGGGGCAGGGCGATCACCATCGCGGTGACGAGGGCGGCCGCCGACATCAGCAGGTGGTCCTGGCTGCGGTGGAGGATGCCCTCGGTCCCCCACCAGTGGGCGCTGGTCGTGAGGAAGTGGACGACGTCGGCGAGGAAGCTCATCGCCTTGCCTTGGCCCACGGCGTGAGCAGCTTCTCGAGGCCGAGGAAGCCGACGTCGGCCGCGGCCGACAGCGCTATGGCCAACCCGGTGCCCACGACGAGTGGCGTACGGAAGTCTCGGTAGAGGCCGTCGAGGATCAATTGGCCGAGGCCGCCCTGGCCGATCAGCGACGTGACCGTGACCAGCCCGATCGTCGTCACCGTGGTGATGCGGACGCCGGCCATGATCGCGGGCACGGCCAGCGGCAGCTCGATCTGCAGGAGCCGCCGGGCCGGCGAGTAGCCCATCCCGGTCGCCGACTCCCGGACCTCCTCCGGCACCGATTGCAGCCCGGCGACGACGTTGCGCACGAGGATCAGGAGCGTGTAGCTGACCAGCGGGATGATCGACGTCGTCTTGGTCAACCCGGTGATCGGGATGAGGAACGCCAGCAGGGCGAGCGACGGGATGGTGTAGATCACGCCGGCCACGCCGAGCACCGGTGGGTACAACCGCTTCCACCGGAAGCACGCCACGCCGAGGGGGATGGCGATCACCAGGCCGAGCGCCACCGTGATGACGGTGAGCTGCAGGTGCTCGCCCACCCTCGACCTGATGAGGTCGCCGTGGTCCCGCACCCATGCCCATCTGATCCACGGATCGGACACCGCCAGCATCACGCCAGCAGACGCTAGGCCTTGGACAACGCCTAACGTCTCCCCGCGGTGATTCGGCTCGAGCAGCTCACCAAGGCGTACGGGCACACGGTGGCCGTCGACCACCTCGACCTGGAGGTCGCCGAGGGCGAATTGTGCGTGCTCGTCGGCCCGTCGGGGTGCGGGAAGACGACGACCATGAAGATGATCAACCGGTTGGTCGAGCCGACGAGCGGGCGCATCCTGCTCGACGGCGAGGACGTCACCCACGTCGACCCGGTGAAGCTCAGGCGGCGCATCGGCTACGTGATCCAGCAGGTCGGCCTCTTCCCCCACCTGACGATCGCCGACAACGTGGCCACCGTGCCCCGCCTCCTCGGCTGGGACAAGGCCAAGGTCAAACAACGGGTGAACGAGTTGCTCGACCTCGTCGGCCTGCCACCGGGCCAATTCGCCAAGCGCTACCCGAACCAACTCTCGGGCGGCCAACGACAGCGGGTCGGCGTGGCCAGGGCCCTCGGCGCCGACCCGCCGGTGCTGCTGATGGACGAGCCCTTCGGCGCCATCGACCCCATAACCAGGGGCCGCCTGCAGGAGGAGTTCCTCAGGCTGCAACGAGAGGTGCGCAAGACGATCGTGTTCGTCACCCACGACGTCGAGGAAGCGGTCCACCTCGGCGACCGCATCGCCATCCTCCAAGAGGGCGGGATATTGCAGCAGTACGACACCCCGGCCAACATCCTGGGCCACCCGGCCAACCATTTCGTGGCCGACTTCGTGGGCGCCGACCGGGGCCTCAAGCGACTCAGCGTCACCCGCATCGACGTGGCCGACCTGGCCAAGCCGCCGGTCGTCAACCTCGACGACGACCTGGCCACGGCCCGCGGCAAGCTCGACGCCGAGAACGCCGAGTGGGCCGTCGTCCTCGACGTCGACGAGTCTCTGCACGGCTGGCTCGGCCGCACCGACGCCGAAACCGACGGCGACGGCAAGGTCGCCGACCGGGCCAAGCGGATGCACGCGTGGGTGCCGGTCGACGCCACCCTCAAGACCGCCTTTGGCGAGATGCTCACCCACGACGCCGGTTGGGTCGCGGTCCTCGACGGCAACCGCTACCTCGGCGTGCTCACCCCGGAGGCGCTCCACGCCGCGCTGCGGCGATCGGTCGGCGCCGAAGACTCAAGCTAGGTCGGCCTCCAGGCCGCCGGCCCGCCCGAGCCCACGAAGACCCGTCAACACGAACACCAGGGCGAACAACCCCGAGCCGACCAGGACGATCATCGGCCCCGGCGCGATGTCGAGGTGGTAGCTCGCCACCATGCCGACGAACCCGGAGAACGTGCCGATCGACGTCGACAGGGCCAGCATCCGCCCGAAGCTGTTCGTCAGCATCCTGGCCACCACCGGCGGGATCACCAGCGTGGCCGCCACCAGCGTCACCCCCAGCACGTTCATCGTGGCCAGGATGGTGGCCGCCAGCACCAGCATCAGCAGCGCGTCGACGCGGGCGGTCCGCACGCCCGAGACGTCGGCCACCTCGGGGTCGAAGGTCGAGAACAGCAGCGCCCGGTAGCCGAAGAACACCGCCGCCACCGCCAGCACCAACACCAACGTCACCAGCACGACCTGGGCCCGGTCGACGCCGAGCACGTTGCCGAACAGGTAGGCGTCGGCGTTCTTGCCCCGCGACCCGAACACCTTGATCAAGGCCAACCCGATGGCGAACGACGCCGTCGTGATCACGCCGATGGCGGCGTCCGAACCGATCACCCGACGCCGCCGGGTCACGCCGCCGATCAGCAGGGCCGAGGCGAACCCCCACACGCCGGCACCGAGGAACAGGTTGACCCCGAGCAAGGCCGAGGCCGCGAACCCACCGAAGATGGCGTGGCTCAACCCGTGGCCGATGTAGCTCATGCCCTTCAACACCACGAAAGTGCCGACCAACCCGCACAGCGCGCCGGCCAACGTGGCCACCAGGAGCCCGTTGCGGAAGAACTCGAACTGGAAGGGTTCGAGCAGCGTGGTCACGACGCCGGCCGCCGCAGCTCGACGACGTTGTCGGCGAACGGGTACTGCTCGACCACCACCGGCATACCGCCGTGCTCGAGCACGTCCATGCGGGCGCCGTACGTCCGCTCCAGCACGTCGGCCGTCAGCACCGACCGGGGCGAGCCCGCGCCTATCACCGAACGGTTGAGGCACACCAACGTCGGCAGGTGGGCGGCGATCCCGTTCAGGTCGTGGGTCGTCAACAGGATCGCCAGCCCACCGTCGTTGAGCTCGTTGAGCAGGTGGAGGATCTCGTGGCGGGTGCGCACGTCGACGCCCGACGTGGGCTCGTCGAGCAGCAACAGGTCGGGCCGGCGGAACAAGGCGCGGGCGACGAACACCCGCTGTTGCTGTCCGCCAGACAGCTCACGGATGTGCCGGCCGGCGAACTCGCCGATGCCAAGGCGGTCGAGCACCGACGCCACCTCGGCCCGCTCGGCGGCACTGGCCCACGGCAGCCGGCGACCACGGGTGCGGGCCATCAACACGCACTCCGACACCGTGACGGGGAAGTTCCAGTTGACCGTCTCGACCTGGGGGACGTACGCGACGCGCAACCCCGAGCGCCGGCGCACCGCACCCGCCACCGGCGGCACCGTCCCCATGATCGTGCGCAGCAACGTCGTCTTCCCGGAACCCGAAGGCCCGACCACGCCGACGAACGACCCGGCCGACACGTCGAGGTCGACGTCGACCAACACCGGCTCGGCGCCGTACCGGCACGTGACCCTCTCCAACCGGACCAGCGACGTCATTGCGGGTACGTCGCCTTGTCCGGGGCCATGTTCTCGACGACCACGGCCCGCAAGGCCGACGCATCGCCGCCCAATGCCTCGACCATCGTGACGTAGTCGAAGCGCATCAGCCCGAGCCACGAGTGCTCGGCGTCGCCCGGCTTGCCCGGCAGGTCGTCGTCCCGCAACACGTCGACGTACTCGACGCCGGCCTCCTTGCCGATCTGGGCCAGCACCGGGCTCGGGAACACCTCAGAACCGAAGATCGCCGGCACCTTCTCCGCCTTCACCTGGCCGATGAGGTCGGCGACCTCACGGGGCGTCGGGTCGTCGAAGCTCTCCACCTGGATGGCGCCGATCACCTTCCAGCCGTAGTCCTTGGCGAAGTACGCATAGGCGTCGTGGTAGGTCAGCAGCTTGCGCTGGTCGGCGGTCATGGTGGCGAACGAGGTGCGCATGGCGGCGTCGAGCTCGTCGGCCTTGGCCCCGAAGGCCGATGCGTTCCGCTGATACTCCGACGCATGATCGGGGTCGGCCGCGGCCAGCGCGTCGGCAATCACCGATGCGTACTTCTTGGCGTAGAGCGGGTCGGTCCACAGGTGGGGGTTGGGCTTGCCCCCCGACTTCGGGAACGAGAAGTCGTAGATGTAGTCCGAGGCCGGCAGCACGTGGTCGCCGATGTCGACGATGACCGCGCCCTTTGCCAGGTTCTTGCGGGCCAACTCCATCGTCGGGTCTTCGAGCTTGAGCCCGTTGACGAACACGACGTCGGCCTTGCTCAGCACCTTGGCCACGCTCGGCGCCGGCTCGAAGGTGTGCGAGTTGGTGCCCTCGGGGACGACGCCGGTGACGGCGGCGGCGGTGCCGGCCACGTTGGCCGCGATCGAGGTGATCGGCGCCACCGTGGTCACGACCTGGAGCCGGCCCGGGCTCGACTCCTGTGCCGGCGCCGAGCCGCAGGCCCCGGCGACCAGGGCAATCCCGACGAGGACGATCACCCGCACGGACATCACCACAGGAACGTAGTGCAACCTGGAGGGTGTTGCGTACTGCTCGCATTAGGCCACGTCAGCGCTACCCTTCACCCATGGATGGCGGGCGCCTCGAGCGGATACTCGACCAGCTCAGGGCCAACGGCGGCCGCATCACCACCGCCCGCCGGGCGCTGGTCACCATCCTCCTCGAGACCGACCGCCACGTCACCGCCGACGACCTGGCCGAAGCGGTACAGCGCTCGCACCCCGACGTCCACCTCTCGACGATCTACCGCTGCCTCGACGCCCTCGAGGAGCTCGGCATCGTCGACCACGTCCACCTCGGCCACGGCCGGGCCGTCTACCACCTGCTCGACCAACCCCATCAGCACCTGGTGTGCGAGGCGTGCGGCTACGTCATCGAAGCACCGGACGAGGTCTTCGCCCCTTTGGCCAAGAAGCTGGCCGCCGACTACGGCTTCACCCTCCGGCCCAACCACTTCGCCGCGCTCGGCAGTTGCGCCGAGTGCTCGGCCGGCGACTAGTAGGTGACGATCGTCAGGGTGCCGTAGGCGAAGAGCACGCCGGTGACGGTGTAGAGCACCGACTTCACCAGCACCCGCTTGCCCGGCGCCCGCACGTAGTCGTCGATGATCCAGCGCAACCCGTTGAGCCCGTGCAGCAACCCCAACGCCAGCAGCGACCAGTCGTAGACCCGCCACAGGGGGTTGTCCCACCGCCGGGCCACGAAGTCGGCGTCGGTGTCGACCACGTCGTGGATGATGTGGGTCAGCGAGAAGTGGACGAGGGCGAGGAAGATCAGCAACAAACCCGAGATGCGCATGAAGTACCACGACCACGTCTCGAAGTTCTGCCGGGGCCGGCGTTCGAGCTTCGGACGGGGCGGCGACGACAGCGCCATCAGAGGATCCGCCCGTCGATGAAGGGCTTCAGGATCACGTAACCACCGACGGCGGTGAGGATCAGGGTGAAGAAGACGACCGCCCGGAACATCGCCTTCTGGTTGCGGATGGCGCCGGGGAAGAAGTCGATCATCACGATGCGCAGCCCGTTGAACGCATGGAACAACAGGGCGCCGAGGAGCCCGACCTCGAACAGCCGCAGCAGCACGTTGCCGTAGAGCTGGTGGACCTCGTTGTAGAGGTCGGGGTCGATGTTGATGAGCGACACGTCGACCACGTGGAGCAGGAGGAACATGAAGACGAGGAAGCCCGTCACCCGGTGGAGGATGAAGGCCCACTGCCCGCTCTTGCCCCGGTAGACGGTGCTGGTCGTGGCCGGGCTCATCGACCCCGCCGGATCCACCGGTCGCCCCAGAGCGTCGAGGACGCGACGTAGATCGCGAAGAACGTGATCAGCACGGCGACGCTGCCGAGGGCGATGGCGAAGACCACCTGGGCGGTTGACATCGAGCGCAGACGATAACCGCCACTCCCCCGGCGGACCCAAACCCGTACGCTCCCCTCCATGGAACGGCACTTGGCGACGGTGTGGGAGCACGTGGCAGACGCCATCCCCGGCGAGACGGCCCTGGTGCAGGGTGCGGTGCGGCGGACGTGGGCCGAGTTCGACGACCGGGCGGCCCGCTTCGCCGGGGCGCTGAGCGAGGCCGGGCTGCGGCCGGGTTCGAAGGTCGCCCAGTACCTCTACAACTCGCCCGAATACCTCGAGGCGTACTACGGCGGGCTGAAGGTCCGGGCCATCCCGGTCAACGTCAACTACCGCTACCTCGACGACGAGCTGCTGTACCTGCTGGAGAACTCCGAGGCTGAGGCCCTGGTCTTCCACGCGTCCCTCGGCGAGCGGGTGGCCCGGGTGCGGGAGAAGGCCAAGGGCGTCCGGCTGTGGCTCGAGGTCGACGACGCCTCGGCCGCGGGTTCGTCGTACGAAGACGCCTTGGCCGTGGCCACGCCCGCGCCCCGAATCGAGCGCGACCCCAACGACATCACCATGACCTACACCGGCGGCACCACCGGAATGCCGAAAGGCGTGATGGGCCGCATCCACGGCTCGATCGACACCTTCCTGGTGGCGGTGCCGCCGGTGCTCGGCCGGGCGCCGCTGACCGAGCCCGAGCAGATCGTCGACACGGCCAGGGAGTTGGCCGAGGCCGGCCAGCAATACGTGTCGATGCCGGCGTGCCCGCTCATGCACGGAACCGGCCTCGGCATCGGGGCCCTGCCCGCCATCACCTTCGGCGGCAAGATCGTGCTGCTGGCCGGTCGTGGCCTCGACGTCGACGAGCTGTGGTCGACGGTCGAGGCCGAGGGCGTCAACGCCGTCACCGTGGTGGGCGACGCCTTCGCCCGGCCGATGCTGCGCGGCCTCGACGAGGGCCCGGCCCGTGACCTGTCGTCGATGCGGCTGATCCTGTCGGCCGGGGCCATGTTCTCCGAGGACATCAAGCAGCGCCTCCTCGACCACATGCCGTCGGTCGCCATCGTCGACTACATCGCCGCCACCGAGGGGGCCATGGGCGTGTCGATCTCGACCAAGGACCGGCCCGCGCCCACCGGCCGCTTCCGCCCGAACCCGGGGGTGAAGGTCCTGACCGACGCCGGCGACGAGGTCGTGCCCGGGTCCGACGACATCGGCATGGTGGCCATCAGCGGCACCGATCCCGCCGGCTACTTCAAGGACGAGGAGAAGACGGGCCGCCTCATCCGTGAGGTCGGCGGCGTCCGCTACGTGATCCCCGGCGACTACGCCAAGGTCGACGCCGACGGCTCGATCCTGTTGCTCGGCCGGGGCTCGCAGTGCATCAACACCGGGGGCGAGAAGGTCTTCCCCGAGGAGGTCGAGGAGGTGCTGAAGCTCCACCCCGCGGTCGAGGACGCATTGGTGTTCGGCCTGCCCGACGAGCGCTTCGGCCAGCGGGTGGCGGCGGTGGTGTCGATCGCGCCGGGCCAGTCGGTGGCCGACCCGGCCGACGTGATCGAGGGCGTGCGGGAGAAGCTGTCGAGCTACAAGCTGCCCCGTGACGTGGTGGTCGTGGCCGTGGTGCCGAGGGCGCCGAACGGCAAGGCCGACTACGCCGGGGCGCGGTCGCTCTTCGAGGCCTCGATCACCTCGGCGCCCCGGAAGTAGGGGCGCAGCGCCTCGGGGATCTTCACCGAGCCGTCGGGCTGGCGGTGGGTCTCGACCACGGCGGCCCAGATGCGGGGGACGGCGAGGGCGCTGCCGTTGAGGGTGTGGACCAGCTCGGTGCCGCTGGCCGTGGTGCCCGCCGGCCGGTAGCGGATGTTCGCCCTCCGGGCCTGGTAGTCGGTGAACCAACTGATCGAGCTCACCTCCAACCACTGGTCGACCCCGGGGGCGTAGACCTCGAGGTCGAAGTAGCGGTGGTGGGACTGGCCGAGGTCGCCGGCGCAGATGTCGATCACCCGGTAGGCCAGGCCGAGCTCGACCAGGCGGGCCTCGGCCCTGGCGATGAGCTCCTCGTGCATCTTCGGCGCCTGCTCCGGCGTGGTCAGGGCGAGGATCTCGACCTTGTCGAACTCGTGGACCCGGAGCAGGCCCCTCGTGTCGCGGCCGGCCGCGCCCGCCTCCCGGCGCAGGCACGGGCTGTAGGCCATGAGCCGCTTGGGGAGGTCGGCCTCGTCGAGGATCTCGTCGCGGTAGAGCGACGTGAGCGGCACCTCGCTGGTGGGGATGGCCCAGAGGTCGTCGCTCGGTATGTAGTACGCGTCCTCGGCGAACTTGGGGAGCTGGCCGCTGGCCACGAGGGCGTCCGTCCGCACCAGCGTCGGCGGGCGGATCTCCTCGAAGGCGTCGGCGTTGCGGTCGAGGGCGAGTTGGCACAGCGCCCGGCTGAGGGTCGCGCCCGCGCCCCGGAAGAAGGGGAACATCGAGCCGCTGACCTTGGCGCCCCGTTCGAGGTCGAGGATGCCGAGGGCGGCGCCGATCTCCCAGTGGGGCACCCGCTGGTGCTCGCCGTAGGAGTCGGCGTCGAAGTTCTCGATGCGGACGACGACGTTGTCGGCGTCGGTGATGCCCTCGGGCGCGTCGGCCGACGGGACGTTGGGGATGCGCAGGAGGAGGTCGCGCACCTGCTCCTCAAGTGCAGCGGCTTCGGCGGCGATCTTCCTTTGCGTCTCGCCCAGGTCGCGGCTCACCTCCTTGAATTCCTCGGCCCTCGCCGGGTCGCCGGCCTTGAAGGCCTCGGCGACCTCCTTGGAGGCGGAGTTGACGTCCGCCCGCAGTTCGTCCCGCTGGATAGCGGCTGCGCGGGCGCGTACATCGAGGTCGGCGAGGCGGTCGAGGTCGGCCAGGAGCGACGGCTCGTGGCGGCGGGCCATGGCCGCCTTGGTGGCCTCGAGGTCGTTCCGCACCCGGCGAATATCGATCATCAGACTGAGGAAAGTAGCGTGCCCGCCGATGCCGGCCATCGAGGTTACGGACCTCGTCGTCCGCTACGGCGAGGTGACGGCGGTCGCCGGCGTGTCGTTCGCGGCCGAGGCCGGCTCGGTCGTCGCCCTCCTCGGGCCCAACGGCGCCGGCAAGACGTCGACGGTTGAGACCCTCGAGGGCTACCGCCGGCCGACGTCCGGCTCGGTGCGGGTGCTCGGCCTCGATCCCGTCGCCGAGCACCGTGCCGTGGTCGAGCGCATCGGCGTGATGCTCCAGTCCGGCGGCGTCTACCCGTCGATGACGGCACGCGACGCCGTCTCCCTGTTCGCCTCGTACTACCGGTCGCCCGAGCCCGTCGACGGGTTGCTCGAGCGGGTGGGGCTGGTGGGCGCGGCGGCGGGCAAGACGCCGTGGCGGCGGTTGTCGGGGGGCGAGCAGCAGCGGGTGTCGTTGGCCTTGGCCCTGGTGGGCCGGCCGTCGGTGGTGTTCCTCGACGAGCCCACCGCCGGCATCGACCCCGCCGGCCGCCAGGTGGTCCGGTCGGTGGTGGCTTCGCTGAAGGGCGACGGCGTGTGCGTGCTGCTGACCACCCACGAGCTCGACGAGGCCGAGCGCATGGCCGACCGCATCGTGATCGTCGACCACGGCCTGGTGGTGGCCGACGGCACCCCGGCCGAGCTGCGCTCGGGCCCAGATTCGATCCGCTTCGGCGCCCCCGCCGGCCTCGACGTGGCCGGCCTCGCCGCCGCCGTCGGCGCCCCCGTGGTCGAGGTCTCGGCCGGCGAGTACC
>JAXDPV010000227.1:0-8781 GCA_034668185.1 Actinomycetota bacterium | reverse complement strand
GCGTAGGCGATCGACCTCAGGTTGTGCGAGGCGAAGGCCGCCCGCACGACGTCGTGGTGGTCGTGGAGGAGGCGGGTGCAGCGCTCGTAGTTGGCGTCGGTCTCGTCCTTGCGTTGGAAGACCGGTTCGGGCCAACCCTCGGCCCTGGCCAGGATCGTCTCGCTGTCCCAGTAGGCGCCCTTGACCAGCCTGATGGCGATCGGGTGCCGGCGTTGCCTGGTACCGGCCCAGTGGATGAGTTGGGCCAGGTCGTCTCGCGAGTCCTTGAGGTAGGCCTGCACCACGATGCCGGCGCTGAGGTCGTCGAGGTCGGGTTCGTCGAGCAGCTCTTGGAAGAGCTGGATCGTCAGGTCCTTGACGTCGTAGTGCTCCATGTCGAACTGCACGTGGGCGTCGTGGTCGGCGGCGTAGGTGAGGAGGGGTCGCAGCCGGGCCTTGGCCTGGGCGATGCCGTCGTCCCGCGTGAGCGGCGAGTACAGCGAGGCCAGCGCGGTCGGCTTGATGCTGATGTTGACGCGGGGTAGGCGGCCGGCGTCGTCGAACTCGAGGACGTCGTCGGGTGCCCAGGCGGCGGTGGCTTCGACGAGGGTGCGGAGGAGCTCGTCGACCCGGCCGGCGTAGCGGTCGGCCTCCTCCTCGGTGACCGTCTTCTCGCCGAGCAGGTCGACGGTGAAGGCGCTGCCGTTGCGCCACAGTTGGTGCAGGCCCTCGACCGCTTGCTGCGGGCCTTCGCCGACGATGAACTGCTCGGCCATCTTGAGGATGTTGCGCCTGGCGACCGAGGCCGAGATCGGCCCGCCGAAGGGCATCCGTTCGGCGATGTCGACGCCGAGGCCGAGGACCCGGGGCGCGTCGGCGCCCTCGAAGTATTCGGAGATGTGGCGCAGGACGTCGGCCGCTCCTGTCGTGGCCGGGAAGACGTCGACGAAGCGGAAGAGCTGGGTCTTGAAGTCGGGATGGGCCATGGCCCACGTGAGCATCCGCTCGCTCCACCAGCTCATGTGGAAGACCCGGCTCTGCTCGCCGGCGCCGAGCTCGGCGATCCGCCTGGCGAGTTCGGTGACCTCGGCGTCGAGCGGGCTCGTCATCTTGGTTAGCGGCGGTCCCAATCGGGGTCGAGCTGGTGGAGGAAGTCGTCGCACCGTTCTTCCTCGTTGCCTTCGCCGATGGCGCCGGCCGTTCTCCTGAGTCCGTCGAGGGCCCGGAGGAATCCCCGGTTCGACTGGTGGCGCCACCTGACGTAGCCGCTGCCCCGCCAGCCGTTGGCCCTGAGCTGGTCGAGGCCTCGGTGGTAGCCGACCCGGTAGTAGGCGTAGGCCTCGACGTCGTCCCTGGCCAGGTCGCCCAGGGTCGCCCAGCCTTCGAGGAAGGTGGGGTTGTCGGCCACGACGTGGGAGACGGCGTCCCTCCGTTGCTCGATGTTGGCCACGAGGGCGTCTTCGAGGCGCTTGGCCAGGTCGGGCGGCGGCGGCGGGAGGACGGTCTCGGGGAGGCCACTCGAGAGGTTGACGGGCGAGTCCGACATGGGTGCATGGTCGCACGGCCCGGCCGCTACCGTGCGCTTCCGTGTGCGTCTTCTGCGGGATCGTCGACGGCTCGGTGCCGGCTTCCGTCGTTTTGTCCACCGACTCGGTCGTTGCGTTCCTCGACGCCAGGCCGGTGTTCCCCGGGCACGTGCTGGTCGTGCCGCGGGCACACGTCGAGACGTTGGTCGACCTGCCTTCGCCGCTGGTGCCGGTGCTGTTCTCGGCGGTGCAGCGGGTGGCGGCGGCGGTGGTCGAGGGCCTGGGCGCCGACGGTTCCTTCGTCGCCATCAACAACGTGGTCAGCCAGAGCGTCCCCCACCTGCACGTCCACGTCGTGCCCCGCCACCGCAAAGACGGCTTGCGGGGTTTCTTCTGGCCCCGGCAGAAGTACTCGTCCGACGAGGAGATGGCGTCCTACGCCGACCGCCTTCGTTCGGCGCTGTCGTGACCATCGAGGCGGTGCTGTTCGACCTGCACGGGGTGATGACGTCGTCGCCGTGGGCGGCGTTGGCCTCGGTCGGCGAGGGCACGGGCGCGTCGCAGGACGAGGTGCTGGCGGTGATGCTCGGCGACTACTCGCTCGACGGCGACCATCCGTGGCACCGCCTCGAGCGGGGCGAGATCGGGATGGGCGAGTACGGCGTGGCCGTGACCGCGTTGGCGTCGGCGGCCGGCTTGTCGCTCGACTTCGGCCGCTTGCGTGGCTTCAACGACCAGGTCGTCGTCAACGCCGAGATGGTCGAGCGGGCCCGGTCGTTGCGTGCCTCTGGCGTGCTGACCGCGCTGGTGACCAACAACATCCGTGAGATGGCGGCGGGCTGGCGTTCGTTGCTGGCGGCCGACGGGCTGTTCGACGTGGTCGTCGACTCGTCGTCGGTCGGAGTGCGCAAGCCCAACCCGGCGATCTTCTCGTTGACGCTCTCCCGGTTGGGCGGTGTCGCCCCGTCGTCGGCGGTGTTCCTCGACGACGCCCCCGGCAACGTCGCCGGCGCCCAGGTGGCCGGGCTCCACACCATCCTCGTCACCGATCCCGTTGCCGCGCTGGCGTCGCTCGACGCGCTGCTGGCCGGCGGCGGCTAGGAAGGGCGGCGTGGAACTCATCCTCGTGCGCCACGCCGAGCCGGTGAAGATCGTCGATGCCGACGGGCCCGCCGATCCGCCGCTGGCCGAGCGTGGGCTTCGCCAGGCCGAGCGGCTGGCCTCGTATCTCGGCGCCGAGCCCATCGACGCGGTGTGGTCGAGCCCGATGGTCCGGGCCCGTGAGACGTCGGCGCCGTTGGCCGCGGCGCTGGGCGTGTCCGTCCTGGTCGACACCGAGTTGGCCGAGTGGGACCGTGAGGCGACTTCCTACATCCCCGTCGAGGAGCTCAAGGCCAACAAGGACGCCCGGTGGGTCGCCATGGTCGAGGGCAACTTCGACGGCGCCGACATCGACCCCGCCGTCTTCCAGCGGGGCGTCGTCACCGCCATCGAGCACATCATCACCGGCAACCCCGGCGCCTCCGTCGCCGTCGTCTGCCACGGCGGCGTCATCAACGCCTACCTCGCCCACATCCTCGGCATCGACCGCCCCCTGTGGTTCGAACCCAAGTACACCTCCATCCACCGCGTCCTGGCCTCCAGGCGCGGCGACCGCTCCCTCGAGTGCCTGAACGAAACCACCCACCTGCGGGGCACCGACCTCCTCGTCTAGGCGTTTGGGCGCGCTCACTTCGCTATTGCGAAGTCATCGCGCCCAATGGCAACGGTGTCGGCCGCGCCTAGGCTTCTGCGCGTCCGAGTCGGCCGTACAGGCCGCTCCACGTCACGTCCGGTGTTGGTTCGGCCGGATGCAGGAGGCCGAGCTCCTCCAGCGTGCAGGAGCCCTTCTGGAACTGGCAGGCGCCGCAGGACGCCACCAGGTTCTCGGGCGTGTTGTGGCCCCCGGCGTGCTGCGCGTTCACGTGATCCGGGGTGTAGCGAAGGACGTTGCCCGCCCAGTGGCGGTCGTCGTCGCGCGGCCCCATCGGAAACGCGTCCGGGAGTCGGAGGCGCAAGGCGATGACGAAGCCGCCGGAGAGGAGGCGCAATCCGCAGTAACGGCAACGCCACCCGTCTCGCTGTGCAACTGACAGCCGGTCCGACGCCGTGATGGAGCCGGCGGCGCGATCCCCACAGCGTGAGCCGCCTTGTCGTGCCGTTGCTCGTATATCGCGCCGGCCTCGTTCCAGTACCTGCGGAACCCCTTTTCGTCGACCGCCCGAACGAGGTGCTCAGCCTCGGACACGGCGCCGAGGTCGAGAGCAGTCGCCGCCGCGGCGAAGAGATCGGCGGCGATGTGGAGCGTCGGCCACGGTTCCACCAGCGAAGCGCACTTATCGGGCAGCGTCATTGGCCGAACCGTACGAGGTGTTGGTTGGCCTTGCCCCGGCGGAGGACGGCGTAGCGGCCGTGCAAGGTGTCGGCGTCGGGGTCGAGGACGGCGTCGACCCCGACCGAAACACGGCGGTTGTTGACGTAGACGCCGCCCTGCTCCAAATGGCGGCGGGCGTCGCTCTTGGACTTGGCCAGGCCGGTGTCGGCGAGGAGGTCGACCAGCGGAACGGCCGCACGGGGAAGCGTGGTCGAGGGCGCGTCGGCAAACACGTCGAGCAACGTGGCCTCGTCCAGCGAGGCGATCTCCTCAGAGAACAAGACCGACGAAGCGTGGGCGGCACGGTCGGCCTCGCCGGCACCGTGGACCAACGCCGTCACCTCCCACGCCAGCACCCGTTGGGCCTCACGCTTCTCGGGCGCGGACAACGTCAGCGCGTCCAACTCCTCGATGCGGGCACGAGGAAGCCACGTGAAGTAGCGCAGGTACTGCCCGACGACCGAGTCCGCCGACCGCACGAGGAATTGGTAGAAGGCATAAGGCGACGTCCGCCGCCGATCGAGCCACACCGTGCCCGACTCGCTCTTGCCGAACTTGGTGCCGTCGGCCTTCAACACGAGCGGCGTCGTCAGGCCGAACGCAGCCGCGCCCCGCACCTTGCGGATGAGCTCGACGCCCATGACGATGTTGCCCCACTGGTCGGAGGCGCCGAGCTGCAACGTGCATCCGTGGACGTCGAACAGGTGGAGGAAGTCGGCCGCCTGCAAGAGCATGTACGAGAACTCGGTGTAGGAGATCCCCTGCTCCCGCCCCTCGAACCGGGAACGGACCGACTCCTTGGCCACCATCTGGTTCACGGTGAAGTGCTTGCCCACGTCCCGCAGGAAGTCGAGCACGCTGATCTCCTGCAGCCACGAACCGTTGTTCTCCAACAACGCCCCCGGCAGGAAGCCCTCGAGCTGCACACGGATGCCGGCCAGGTTGAGCGCCAGCTCGTCAGAGGACAGCAGGTTGCGCTCCTCCGACTTGCCGCCGGGGTCGCCGATCATGCCGGTGGCGCCCCCAGCGAGCGCGATCACCGAATGCCCGCCCTCCTGCAGCCGCCGCAGGTTGCAGAGCTGCAACAGGTTGCCGATGTGCAAGGAGTCGGCCGTCGGATCGAAGCCGATGTAGGCCACGAGGCCACCGGCGTCCAGCCGAGCCGGCACCGACGGGTCGGTGACGTCGTGGACCAACCCCCGCCACGCCAGCTCCTCGGACAAGCCCATGACGGGCGACAATACAGACCCGTGATCGACGCCCTGCTCGACGAAGTCCGCCGCCGCACGCCCGTCGACGAACGGGAACGCACGTCGATCGAGCGCTTCCTCGCCGAGATACCGACCCTCGCCCGCCCCTTCGACGAGCACGCCGACCCCAGGCACGTCACCGCCTCGGCCATCGTCGTCGGCCCGCGAGGAGTCGTCCTCCACAAGCACAAGCGCCTCGGCCTCTGGCTCCAGCCCGGCGGCCACGTCGACGAGAACGAGACCCCGGCCGACGCCGCCGTGCGTGAGTCGGTCGAGGAAACCGGCCTGCCCGTAGCCCACGCGGGGAGAGCCAGCATCATCCACGTCGACGTCCACCCGGGCCCGAGGGGACACACCCATTTCGACGTCCGCTACCTCCTCGAAGCCCCCGACGCCGAGCCCGCCCCCGCCGAGGGCGAGAGCCAGGACGTCAGATGGTTCGCCTGGGACGACGCCATCGCCCTGGCCGACCACGGCCTGGCCGGTGCGCTGAGGTCGCTCAAGCCGGAGCCTCACTAAAGTCCCAGACCTATGCACCCCGGAGTCCACGCAGAAACCACGCCAGACAAGGTCGCCTACGTGATGGCCGGCAGCGGCGAGGAAGTCACCTACCGCCAGCTCGACGACCGGTCGAACCAGCTCGCCCAGCTCCTCCACGACCGTGGCCTCCGCCCCGGCGATTCCGTCGCCATCTGCATGGAGAACAACGCCCGCTACCTCGAAGCCACGTGGGCGGCCCAGCGCTCCGGCCTCTACTACACGTGCGTGAGCTCGAGGCTCACCGTCGGCGAGGCCGAGTACATCCTCAACGACTGCGAGGCCAAGGCGCTCGTCATGTCGAACGAGAAGCGTGACCTGGCCGAGCAGCTCGCCGACAAGATCCCGAACGTCCACACGAGGCTGATGATCGGCGGCGCCGTCGAAGGCTTCGAGCCCTACGAGGACGTCGTCGGCAAGTACCCGACCGAGCCCATCGCCGAGCAGCTCGAAGGGACCGACAAGCTCTACAGCTCGGGCACCACCGGCCGGCCCAAGGGCGTGAAGACCAAGCTGGCCCGCACGCCCTTCGGCGAGAACCCCGGCGGCGTCGGCCTCCTCACCCAGTTCCTCTACGGCTTCACCGCCGACACCGTCTACCTCTCGCCCGCGCCGCTTTACCACGCGGCCCCACTGCGCTTCGTCATGGCCGCGCTCAGGCTCGGCTCCACCGTCGTCGTCATGGAGCACTTCGATCCCGTCGAGTACCTGCGGTGCGTCGAGCGCTACAAGGTCACCCACACCCAGGTCGTGCCGACGATGTTCGTGCGGATGCTGAAGCTGCCGGCCGGCGACCGCGCCGGCGTCGACGTCTCGTCGCTCCAGACCGTCATCCATGCCGCCGCGCCCTGCCCCATCCCGGTCAAGGAGCAGATGATCGAGTGGTGGGGCCCGGTGATCCACGAGTACTACGCCGGCACCGAGGGCAACGGGTTCGTCGCCTGCAACTCGGCCGACTGGCTGGCCCACAAGGGCACGGTCGGCAAGCCGCTCACGGGTGCGTTGCACATCTGCGATGACGCCGGCAACGAGTTGCCGAACTACGAGTCGGGCACGATCTACTTCGAGTCCGCCGTCGAGTTCGAATACCACAACGACCCGGAGAAGACCAAGGGATCGCGCCACCCGTCGAACCCCGGCTGGTCGACCCTCGGCGACATCGGCTACGTCGACGACGAAGGCTTCCTCTTCCTCACCGACCGCAAGGCCAACATGATCATCTCGGGCGGCGTCAACATCTACCCGCAAGAGGCCGAGAACGTGTTGACGATGCACCCCAAGGTCATGGACGTCGCCGTCTTCGGCATCCCCAACGAGGACTTCGGCGAAGAGGTGAAGGCCGTCGTGCAGCCGGCCGACATGGGCGACGCCGGGCCCGAGCTCGAGCGCGAGCTCCTTGCCTTCTGCAAGGAACACCTCGCCGCCTTCAAGGTGCCCCGCTCCATCGACTTCGAAGCCGACCTTCCCCGCCACCCGACGGGCAAGCTCTACAAGCGCTTGCTGCGCGACCGGTACTGGCAGGGCCACCAGTCGAAGCTCGTGTGACCCGGATCGGTCTCGTCCTCGGCGCCGGTGGCGCCACCGGCGGGGCCTTCCACGGCGGGGTGCTGGCGGCGTTGGCCGACGTCGTGGGTTGGGACGCCCGTTCGGCGGAGATCATCGTCGGCACGTCGGCGGGCTCGTTGGCCGGGGCGGTGTTGCGGGCCGGTCTGTCGCCATCCGATCTCGCGGCCCGCTCGGAGGACCGGCCGCTGTCGGTCGACGGGCAACGCTTGCTGGCCCACGTCGTGCAGGCGTTGCCGCTGCGTCCCGCCTCGGGCCGGCGTTTCCCCGGCGGACGATCGGCGGCTCCGGCGGCGGTGGCCCGCATGGTCCGCCGGCCGTGGACGATGAGCCCGGGCGCCTTGGCCGCGGCGCTGTTGCCCGCGGGCAGCATCCCGACCGACATGATCACCGAGGGCATCGGGCCCATGTTCGGCTCGGCGTGGCCGTCGTCGCCGTTGTGGATCTGCACCGTCCGCTTGGACGACGGCCGCCGGGTCGTCTTCGGCAAGGACGACACCACGTCGCCCATCGGGCTGGCGGTGGCGGCCTCGTGCGCCATCCCGGCGTTCTTCGAACCGGTGACGATCGGGTCGGCCCGCTACGTCGACGGCGGCGTCCATTCGCCGACCAA
Organism: Actinomycetota bacterium; assembly: GCA_034668185.1. Taxonomy (GTDB): domain Bacteria; phylum Actinomycetota; class Acidimicrobiia; order Acidimicrobiales; family CADCTF01; genus DATLED01. The sequence goes on along the minus strand of JAXDPV010000227.1, from coordinate 900 downwards.
CCTCGACCTGTTGCGGGGACTCGGTCTCGACCTGGTGGTGGTCAGCTCGCCGATGTCGATCGCCGGCCGGCCTTCGCTCTTCCCGGGCTCGGCCGCGATCGCAACGCCGGTGCGCCGTGCCTGCCGGGCGATGCTCGACCGCGAGGCCATCGGCGTGCGGCGGCGGGGCACGCCGGTGATCGCCTTCCAGCCGACGGCGGCCGACGTCGCCGTCATGGGCGTCAACGCCATGGACGCTTCCCGGCGGGCGGAGGTGTCCCGTCAGGTTCGGGCGTCGACGGCCCGCCGTCTGGAGCGGCCCGACGTGCGGGCCCGGCTGGCGGCGTTGGCCGGTTAGTTCAGCTTGGCCCGCAGGCGGCGGGCTTTGGCCACGAGGGCGTCGGCCCGTTGGTCGGGCGCTTCTTCGGCCAGGTCTTCGAGGACGGTGGCGGCTTCGTCGAACCGGGCCAGCGCCGCCAGTGCGCCCGCCCGCTCGGATCGCTGCTCGAGGCTGGCACCGGGCAACAGGCTGCGGAGGCGCAACACCCATTCGAGGGCGACGCTGTCGTGGCGGACCGTGTGGATCTGCCTCAGGTTCGACAGCATCCTGGCGATGATGGCGAGCGCCCCCACGGGTTCGAGGTAGTCGGGGTCGAAGGGGGCGGCGTCGCCTTGGACCGCATGGAACCGGCGTTCGCATTCGGCGGGGCTCAGGAGGGCGCCGCCGTCGAACGGGTCGAGGAAGATGCTCGGCTCGCCGTCGAGCCTGACGAGGAAATGGCCCGGCATACCGACGCCGGCGAGCTTGATGCCGGCCCGTCTCGCCACCTCGATCAGGACGACGCCCAGGCTGATCGGTATGCCGAGCCTGCGGTCGATGACGTCGTCGAGGTAGGAGTTGCGGGGGTCGTAGTAGTCGTC
>JAXDPV010000226.1:0-3217 GCA_034668185.1 Actinomycetota bacterium | reverse complement strand
CGTCAACCGGCGACCTCTACGACTTCGCCTTCCGCTGCCCCACCGGCCTCGCCCCCAACCGCGCCGCCGGCCCCGCCGCCTTCCAAGTCCGCATCGCCGGCGGCGACTGGCACCCGCCGGGTGTCGTCCCCCGCGCCGGCCATCCGATGGAGGTCCGCTTCGAGGTGGGGTGACGCGTGTCCGGGCGCCCTACGCTGGCCCGGGGGTGGTGCGGATGTTGGCATTCGAACTTACGGAAGGCATGGCGCGGATTGCCTCGGGCTCGATCCTCGTCACCGCGTTGATGCTGGCGCTGGCGGCCTTCAGCGTGAAGAGCAACGCCACGTGGTTCAAGGGGCTGACGCTCGTCGTCGTGGCCGGCATCGTCGGCCTGGCGATCGTCCTCTTCAGCGCGAACGAACGCGAGAAGACGGCGGCGACCAGGGTGAGCGACACGCAATCACGGGAATGCAAGGCGTTGCTCGCCCAGGTGAAGCAAGGACTGAAGGACAAGCTGTTGTTCGAAGCCGACATCGACGCGGCCAAGGCGGTCGCCCGCGCCCTGATCGCCGACATCGACTCCTCGGCTTGCAAGCCCGGCGCCTAGCGACCAGACGCGCCGCGGGCCTGCGGAAGACCGCAGGCCAGCGGGCCAAGTGGAGGTGGAGGGAATCGAACCCTCGTCCCTCGGGTTCTCAACGGGACTTCTCCGAGCGCAGCCGGTGGAAGGTCTCGGGCCTCGCATCTTCACCGGCATCGGTGCGAGGCCCCAGTCAACTGAAGTTTCCCCGTCCGGCCCGTTGACGAGGCCAGTCAGGTAAGCCCTGCTTGATGGCGTCCGAATCCGATCCGCAAGGCTGGGACCGGCAGGACGTCGCAGCTAGTTAGGCTGCGAGCGCAACGTTGTCGTTGGCGTTTGTTTTGTTGCCGGCTCTTTTACGTGGACTCCGACAACCACGGCTCGCTTCTCCCGTCTCGACGACCGAGGTCGAAACCAGGCACCCCCTTGTCAATGTGCAACCCCACCAGGGTACCCCGGCGGCGCTAGGACTTTTCCCGGCCACGGCGGGCCCGGTCGAGTTCGCGCTTGGCGTCACGCTCGGCGATGGCGGCCCGCTTGTCGTAGAGCTTGCGGCCACGGCCCAAGCCGAGCTCGACCTTGGCCCGGCCGTCCTTGAAGTAGATGGCGAGGGGCACCAGGACGAGCCCCTCCTGGCCCATGCGGGCGGCCAGGCCGGCGATCTCACGGCGGTGGAGCAACAGCTTGCGCCGGCGGTCGGGGTCGTGGGCGTCACGCCCGTTGGCGAACAGGTACGGCGAGATGTGGACCCCGTGCATCCAGACCTCGCCCCCGTCGATCCGGGCGTGGGAGTCACGGAGCTGGACCTTGGAGTCACGCAGCGACTTGACCTCGGAGCCGGCCAGCACGACACCGCACTCGAACGTCTCCAGGATGTCGAAATCGTGGCGGGCCTTGCGGTTCTGGGCCACCGGCCGCGGCCCGGCCACCTTCGGAGACTTCTTCGCCGCTGCCGCTGCCGCTGCCACAGGCCGTTACGGTACCGGTCCGTGCTCAGGCTCTCGGCCAACGCCTACGCCAAGATGATCGGCCACTGCTACGACGGCCTGCCCCTCGAAGCCTGCGGCCTCCTCGCCGGCCCGCCGGGCAGCACCGACGCCATCACCTGCTACCCGGCGAGGAACGCCGCCAACAGCAGCCGGGTCTACACCGTCGACCCCATCGACCACCTCAAGGCCGACCGCGACGCCGAGCAACACGGCAACGAGATCATCGGCGTCTTCCACTCCCACACCCACACCGACCCCTACCCGTCGCCGACCGACGTGGCCAACGCCCCCGACCCGAACTGGCATTACGTCATCGTCAGCCTGAGGGACGACGCTCCCATGACCAGGAGCTTCCGCATCGGCACCGACGGGAAGATCACCGAAGAGGCCGTTGTTCTGCTCGCCAGGTAGGATTCTCTACCCGTCCAGTCAACAATTGCACCGGAGGCAAGAGCCGTGCCCGTCGATGTCCGCCTGCCCACCGTCCTGCGCCAATACGCCGGCGGCCAAGCCACGGTCAAGGCCAACGGCGAAACGCTGCGGGAGGTCTTCCACGACCTAGTCCTCCAGTTCCCCCAGCTCAACGGCCAGGTCGTCACCGAGGACGGCAACCTCCACCGGTTCGTCAACGTCTACGTGAACGACGACGACGTGCGCTTCCTCGACAAGCTCGACACCAAGCTCACCGGCGACGAGACCATCTCGATCCTCCCGGCCGTCGCCGGAGGCTAGATGGCGAGGTACGACTCGCCCCTCGACCTGATCGGAAACACGCCCCTCGTCGACGTCTCGACGACGATCAGCCCGAACCCCAACGTCAAGATCCTGGCCAAGCTCGAAGGCCAGAACCCCGGCGGCTCGGTGAAGGATCGCATCGCCCTGAGCATGGTCGAGGCCGCCGAGCGAGCGGGCGACCTGAAGCCGGGCCAGACGATCATCGAGTCCAGCTCGGGCAACACCGGCATCGGCCTCGCCCTCGTGGCCACGGTCAAGGGCTACCCGATCAAGATCGTGCTCCCCGAGAACGTCAGCGTCGAGCGCAAGCAGCTCCTCGAGGTGTGGGGCGCGGAGATCATCTCGACCCCGGGCGCCGAGGGGTCGAACGGCGCCATGCGCCACGCCCAGAAGCTGGCCCGCGAGAACCCCGACTACTGGTACCCGTTCCAGTACGGCAACCAGGCCAACCCCAAGGCCCACTACGAAGGCACCGGCCCGGAGATCTACCGGGACGCGCCCGAGGTCACCCACTTCGTCGCCGGTCTCGGCACCGCCGGCACGATCATCGGCATCGGCACCTACCTCAAAGAACAGAACCCGCTCGTCCAGGTGTGGGCCATCGAGCCGCCCCTCGGCGAGATGGTCGACGGCCTCAAGAACTTCGACGAGGGTTTCGTCCCGCCCGTCTTCCTCGACGGCGACGGCTACGAGCTCGTCGACCGCAAGAAGGCGATCGGCATCAGGGAGTCGCTCGTCTACACGAGGAAGCTCAGAGACGCGGGCGTCTTCGCCGGCATCTCCAGCGGAGCCGTCGCCGCCGGCGCGGCCAAGTGCGCGGACGACATCGACGAAGGCACGGTCGTGATCGTCATCGCCGACGGCGGTTGGAAGTACCTCTCCACCGGCGCCTGGACCGACGACATCGACGCCGTCGTCGAGCGGGCGCGCCGGA
>JAXDPV010000225.1:0-11466 GCA_034668185.1 Actinomycetota bacterium | reverse complement strand
CTTGCAGGTGAAGGCCGGTGATCGGGTCGTCGCCGGCGAGACCCCCATCGCCGCCCACGCCAACCAGCTCCCGTTCGAGTCGCAGGTCGACGAAGCCGCCTCGGTCGGGCCGGCCTGGCCCCACGTGCACATCGAGGTCGTGGACCCGTCGATCCGCAACCGGCCTTCGCCGGGCGGGGGCTGCTGAGTCGGCCAGACTGTCGGGCGTGTCCACCGAGCTGCTGTTCCTGCGTGACGCCTACCTGCGGGAGTTCACCGCGACGGTGACCGCGGTCGACGCCGGACAGCACCGGGTGGCCCTCGACCGGACGGCGTTCTATTTCACCAGCGGCGGCCAGCCCCACGACACCGGCTCGTTGGGCCCGGGCAGGATGGTGACCGAGGTGCGCAAGGACGGCGGCGAGGTGTGGCACACAGTTTCCGGCGAGTTGCCCGCCGTCGGCGAGGTGGTCGAAGGTTCGGTCGACTGGGAGCGGCGCCACCGGTTGATGCGCACCCACACCGCCCTGCACGTGTTGTGCGGCGTGATCTGGAACGAGTACGGCAAGCCGGTGACGGGCGGCAACATGGAGCCGTTGTCGGCCCGCATGGATTTCGAGTTCGACCCGCTGCCCGAGGGCTTCGGCGCCACCGTCGAGGCCCGGGTCAACGAGGAGCTGGCCGCCGACCGGGCCATCGAGGTGTCGTTCCTCGGTCGTGACGTGGCCGTGGCCGACCCCGACCTCATCCGCACCAAGGTCAACCTCGTGCCCGAGTCGGTCAGCGAGATCCGGGTGGTCGACATCGTCGGGCTCGACAAGCAGGCCGACGGCGGCACCCACGTGTCCTCGACCGCCGAGGTTGGCAAGATCCGTGTGGTGAAGACCGAGTCCAAGGGCAAGGCCAACAAGCGCATCCGGATCGAGGTGCTCGATGCTTGAGGCGTTGCGTTCCCGGTTGCGCTCGCTCGACCGGGTGGTCGTCGCCTTCAGCGGTGGCGCCGATTCGGCGTTCCTCGCGTGGGTCGCGCACGACACGCTGGGGCCTTCTCGGGCGACGGCGGTGACGGCGGTGTCGCCTTCGCTGGCCCCTTCGGAGGAGGACGAGTGCCGTGCCCTGGCCTCCGAGTGGGGCTTGTCGTGGACGCCGGTGTTCACCGACGAGCTGGCCAATCCCCTGTATTCGGCCAACGACGGCGACCGCTGCTACCACTGCAAGACGGCGTTGCTCGACGTGACCGAGCCGATTGCGGCCGCGGCCGACGGTGCCACCGTTGTCCTTGGTGTGAACCTCGACGACCTCGGCGACCACCGGCCGGGGCAGCGGGCCGCTTCCGAGCGGGGGGCGGTGTTCCCGTTGGTCGACGCCGGTTTCACCAAGGCCGACGTCCGGCGTGAGTCCCGTGTCCTCGGGTTGCGGACGTGGGACAAGCCCGCGGCCGCTTGCCTGTCGTCGCGGGTCCCGTACGGGACGGCGGTGACGGTGACGGTGTTGTCGGGCGTTGCCCGGGCCGAAGCGGCGTTGCGTCGCCTCGGGTTCGTGCAACTGCGGGTGCGCCACTACGGCGACACCGCCCGCATCGAGCTCGACGGCGGGACGGCTTCGCTCGTGCGGGCCGTCGAGCAGCGGGAGGCGGTGGTGGCGGCGGTGAAGTCCGCCGGGTACCGCTATGTCACGATCGACCTCGAGGGGTTCCGTTCCGGGAACCTGAATGGAGCCCTGTCGTCATGAACTCCGCCCGTGTGAAGCTGACGTTCCCCGAGCACCTGATCAAGCAGCCGGTGATCGCCCGGCTGGTTCGGGAGTTCGACATCATGCCGAACATCCGGCAGGCCAAGATCGAGGAGACCGTCGGTTGGGTCGTGTGCGAACTCACCGGTGAGGACGGCTCGATCGACCGGGCCATCGACTGGTTGCGTGAGCTCGGCGTCGAGGTCGACCGGCTCGGCGACGTCCTCGAGAGTTAGGCGCTGCCTCAGCGGCCGAGGGTCTTGTAGCCGTCGCCGCCCGGCTCGAGCTCGTCGTTGGCCGACGAGTCGTGGGTGTAGGCCACGGTCGCATGGGCGGCCAGCCCGATCCCCCAACCGAGGGCCGGGAAGAGGAACCACGGGAAGCCGGCTCCGGTGATGAGCCAGATCACGAACAGCATCAGGTTGGTCGCGAACCACACCGCCGCATGGATCTGGAACGACCGCTGGAGCCCAGTCACGCCGCTCACGGTACCTACCGCGGCCTCGTCCATGTCGGGAAGGTGACAGGAAACACAGGCCGAGATCAGCCGGCGCTGACCACGAAGGTGGGGAAGGTCACGTGGAGCACGCCCATGCGTTCTTCGAGGCGGCCCTTGCGGCGGAGTTCGGGGAGGCAGGCCTTGGCCGCCTCGGGGTCGCCGACCATGCGGGCCCAGTCGGCGACGGTGACGAGGAGGGGGCCGGCGTCGAGGTCGCCGTCCTGGGTGCGGGCGTCGACCTCGAGCGTGGGCCGGCACGGGTGCGACGGGTCAACGACCACGCAGTGGTACACGATGCCCTCGAAGACCGACAGCGCCCGTATCCTCACGACGTGCTGGAGCATGCCACCGCCCTGGCCGACGCCATCGAGGACGCCCTGCCGAAGTGGGTCGAGCGCTGCGTGCGGTCCCGGCTGAGCCACCCGAGGCCCGAGGACGAGGCCGCCATCGCCGACGCCGCCGCCAGGGCGAGGGAAGAAGTCGGCGGGGCCATCCGAACCTTGCTGCTCACCGACATCGACGAGCAACGGGCCAACCCGCTGGCCCTGCTGCGCGCCGCCGTCACCTACCCGACCAAGGTGCTGCTCGAAGCCGGCGTGCCCGCCGCCGAACGCGACGCCTTCTCACGGTCCCGTTTCCCCGACGACGATTACGACCTCACCCCGGCCACGTGGTCGGACGTCGACCCGGCGCTGGCCGACCTCGGCATCGCGTGGGGCGCGGCCAAGGCCTTCGAACACAAGCAGAGGCACCGATCCTGATGACCAGCCGCATCGCCGCCTACACCCCCGACCTCATGGACCGGTCGAAGATCGCCGCCGCCTTCCCCGACTGCCGCTTCGTCGCCCGCCCCGAAGCCCTCGTCGGCCTGGCCGAGATCGACGTCGTCGTCGTCGACCTCTCCAAGCGGGGCGTCCTCGACGTCCTCGCCGACATCGTCGAGAGCGGCCCCCCGGTCGTCGCCTACGGCAGCCACGTCGACAAGGCCACCCTGGCCGCGGCCACCGCCGCCGGCGCCGCCACCGTCGTCCCCAGGAGTGCGTTCTTCGGCGGCCTCCCCGCCCTCCCGCCCTTTTGACAGCCCGATCCCGCCAAATTTGGCGGGGTCGGGCTGTCAAAAGCGGAAGGGGGAGCGCCGCTACGCTGGCGGCCACTGTGGCCCAAGCCCACGACACCGGCCGTTCGGTCGAGCCGGTCCCGAGCGGGGCGGCCGGGCTGGCCGCCTACGTCCGCACCGCACGACCGAGGCAGTGGCTGAAGAACGTCCTCGTGCTGGCCGCGCCGGGCGCCGCCGGCGTGCTGACCGAGCCCAACCAGGCAGCCAGGACCGCGGTGGCCTTCGCCTGCTTCTGCCTCGCCGCCAGCGGCACCTACTTCTGGAACGACCTCTGCGACCGTGAGGCCGACCGCCGCCACCCCCGCAAGCGCAACCGCCCCATCGCCGCAGGACTGATCTCGCCGACCGCGGCCACCGCCACCGCCACCGGCCTCGTCGTCATCGCCATCGTCGCCGGCACCGCGGTCGAGCCGAAGCTCGGCGCTTTCGTCGCGGCCTACGCCGTCCTCACCATCGCCTACAGCTCGTGGCTCAAGGCCATCCCCGTCGTCGACCTGGCCGCGGTCGCGGGCGGCTTCATCCTCCGGACCGTCGCCGGCGGCGCCGCCACCGGCGTCGCCATCTCCCACTGGTTCCTCATCGTCACGTCCTTCGGATCGCTCTTCATGGTGGCGGGAAAACGACACGCGGAACACGTCCGCCTCGGCGACGACCGAGCCGCCCACCGGGCCACCCTCGACGTGTACTCACTGTCGTTCCTGAGCTACGTCCGGTCGATGTCGTCGGGCGTCGCCATCACCGCGTACTGCCTCTGGGCCTTCGAACGATCGGCCGCCGTCGGCAACCAGGTGTACTTCGAGCTGTCGATCATCCCGTTCGTGATCGCCGTGCTCGTCTACGCCCTCAGGCTCGAAGCCGGCGAAGGCGGCGAGCCCGAAGAGCTGGTGCTGCGAGACCCGGTCCTCCGGGTCTTCGGGCTGGCGTGGGCCGTGCTCTTCGCCGTCGGCGTCTATGGCCGCTGAGACCCGCCGGCTGCTGAGCGGTTGGGGCCGCACCGCGCCCACCGCGGCCAAGGTCGTCGAACCCATCGACGACCACGAGGTCGAGTGGCGCGTCGGCGGGGGCGCCGACCGGCGCGGCGTCATCGCCCGGGGCCTCGGCCGCAGCTACAACGACGCCGCCCAGAACGCCGGCGGCCTCGTCCTCGACCTCACGAGACTCAGGACGATCGAGCATTTCGACGCCGACACCGGCGTCGTCGACGCGTCGTCGTCCATCAGCGTCGAAGACCTGCTCCAGCTCTTCCTCCCCCGGGGATGGTTCCCGCCGGTGACCCCGGGAACGAGGTTCGTCACCCTCGGCGGGTCGGTGGCCGCCGACGTCCACGGCAAGAACCATCACCACGACGGCAGCTTCATGGACCACGTCCGCTCGCTGCGCATGACCACCCCCGCCGATGGCACCACCAAGGTCGAAGCAGGCGACGACCTCTTCTGGGCCACGGCCGGCGGCATGGGCCTGACCGGCGTCGTCAACCAGGTCAAGCTGCAACTCCGCCGGGTCGAGACGGCGTGGATGCGGGTCGACACCGAGCGGGCCACCGACCTCGACGACGTCCTCGGCCGCATGGAGGAAGGCGACGCCAAGTACGAGTACTCGGTGGCCTGGATCGACTGCCTCGCCCGCGGCCCGCGCCTCGGCCGGGCCGTGCTCACGCGGGGCCAGCACGCCACCGCCGCCGAGCTGCCGCCCCTCGAACGCAACGAGCCCTTCACCCTCCCGCCGACGATCGAGCTGGCCGCGCCCCCGTGGGTTCCGGCCGGCCTGCTCAATAAGGCCACCGTGCGCACCTTCAACGAGCTGTGGTTCCGCCGGGCCCCCAAGCACGAACGCGAGCGCATCGTCGCCTACCCGAGCTTCTTCTATCCCCTCGACGGCGTCGAAGGCTGGAACCGGCTCTACGGAAAGCGGGGCTTCGTGCAGTACCAGGCGGTCGTGCCGCTGGCGGCCACGGGCACGTTGCGGTCGATGATCGAGCGCCTCGGGCGGGAGGGCACGGCGTCGTTCCTCTCGGTGCTCAAGCGCTTCGGCCCGGGCAACCGGGGGATGCTGTCGTTCCCGACCGAAGGCTGGACGCTCGCCCTCGACATCCCCGTGAGCGGCCATGATCTGCGACCGATGCTCGATCAACTCGACCGCATGGTCGTCGACGCCGGCGGCCGGGTCTACGTGGCCAAGGATTCACGCGTCGATCCGGGATTGCTCCGTGCGATGTACCCGCGCCTCGACGAGTGGAAGGCGGTGCAGGCGACCGCCGACCCCGACGGCGTGATGCAGTCCGACCTCGGTCGCCGCCTCGGCCTGGTGCGGCGGTGAAGGACGGGCTCGGCTCGGTGCAGAGCATCGCCGTCTTCGGCGGCACGTCCGACATCGGCCTGGCCATCGTCGAGCGCCTGGCCCGCGCCGGCCGCCTGCAACGGCTCGTGCTGGTGGGCCGCGACGCCCAAGCGCTGGCCGTCGAGCAGAAGCGGTTTTCCGTCGTGCCGGAAGTCGAGGTCGTGGGCGGCTTCGACGCCGCCAGGCCCGACACCCACGACGACACCGTCGACGCGGTCTTTGCCGGCGGCGACGTCGACGTGGCCATCTTCGCCTTCGGCCTCCTCGGCGACCAGGCCACGGCCGAGGCCGATCCGGAACACGCCCTCGAGATCGGCGCCGTCAACTATGCCGGCGTGGTTTCGGTCGGCGTGCGCCTGGCCGACCGCATCAAGCAGCAGGGCCACGGCACCATCGTGGTGCTGTCGTCGGTCGCAGCCGAGCGGGCCCGGCGGTCGAACTTCGTCTACGGCTCGGCCAAGGCCGGGGCCGACGCCTTCGCCCTCGGCCTGGCCGAGCAGGTGCGGCCCTACGGCGGCCACGTGCTGGTGGTGCGGCCCGGCTTCGTCCGCACCCGGATGACCCAGGGCGTGAAGGAGGCGCCGTTCGCCACCGAGGCCGCGGTCGTGGCCGAGGAGGTCGAGCGGGGGCTGCGCCACGGCGCCGCCGTCGTGTGGGCGCCCGGCTTCCTGCGTTACGTGATGGCGGTTTTGCGACACCTGCCGCGAGCCGTGTTCTGCCGCCTCCCCCAGTGAACGGCGTCGCCGCCTTCGACTTCGACGGCACGCTGGTGAAGGGCGACAGCCTGATCCCGTTCCTCCGCCGGCTCTGCGGCCCGACCGCCCTCGCCCTTGCCGGCGCCCGCTCGTGGCGGGAGCTGGCCCAACTCCGCAAGGGCGGCGACGCGAGGGACGTGGCCAAGGCCGCCTTCCTCGCCCGCCTCCTCCCCGGCGTCGACGCCGCCCGGGCCACCGCCCTGGCCGAGGACTACGCCGGCACCCTCCAAGCCCGCCTCCGCCCCGACATGGCGGCCAAGCTGCGCTGGCACCAGGGCGAAGGCCACCGGGTCGTGATCGTGTCGGCCTCGCCCGCGCTCTACCTCGAACCCCTCGGCCGACGCCTCGGCCTCGACGCCGTCCTCGCCACCGGCCTCGTCGTCGGCGACGACGGCCGCTTCACCGGCCAGCTCCTCGGCGCCAACTGCCGGGGCCAGGAAAAGGCCCGCCGACTCCGCCTCTACCTCGGCGACGACCCCGTCACCCTCTGGGCCTACGGCGACTCCGCCGGCGACGACGAGATGCTGGCCATGGCCGACCACCGGGTGCTCACGAAGGCCCGTCGTCGGTAGGGACGATCCAGCCGGCGCCCGAGACCTTGCGGGGCTCGAAGAAGAGGCAGTCGTCGGGGCAGGAGAAGGGGTCGACGAGGTTGGCGTCGAGGCGGCAACGTTGGATGCGCTCGCCCCCGGCGGTCGAGCGGCCGATGTAGTGGCGGCAGTCCTCCCGCACCGAGGGCCGATCCGAAGCTGGCATCGAGGACAATGGTCGCATGGCCGACAGACTTGTAGTGATCGGCGGCGACGCCGGCGGGATGGCAGCGGCGTCGCAAGCGAGGAAGCGGCGGCCCGACGACCTCGAGATCGTCGCCCTGGAGAAGGGAAGGTGGACGAGCTACAGCGCCTGCGGCATCCCCTACCTCGTCGGCGGCGACGTCGGCCACCTCGACGACCTCGTCGCCCGCAGCCCCGAGCGCTTCCGCAGCCACTACCGCATTGACGTGCGCACCAGGCACGAGGCCATGGCCATCGACACGACCAAGCAGAGGGTCGAGGTGCGCGACCACGAGCACGACCGCACCTACACCCTCACCTACGACGAGCTCCACATCGGCACCGGCGGCAAGCCCATGCGCCCCGACCTCCCGGGCATCGACGGCGCCGACGTCCACGGCGTGCAGACCCTCGAGGACGCAGCCCACCTCCTCGACCACGCCGAGCAGAAAACCATCGGCGACGTGGTCGTGGTCGGAGGCGGCTACATCGGCCTGGAGATGGCGGAGGCCTTCAAGAAGCGGGGCGCCCGCGTCACCGTGGTCACAGCCACCGCCCAACCGATGGCCACCCTCGACGAGGACATGGGCGCGCTGGTCGCCGAGGCCATGCAAAAGGCCGGCATCGAACTGCGAACCAACGAGCGGGTCACCGCCTTCGAGCCAGGCGCGGTCCACACCAGCACCAACCAGACCCTGAAAGCCGACCTCGTCATCCTCGGCATCGGCGTGGCCCCCAACTCCGACCTGGCCAAACAGGCGGGCATCGCCACCGGCCACCGCGACGCCATCAAGGTCGACCGCAGGCAACGCACCAACGTCGAGCACGTGTGGGCCGCGGGCGACTGCTGCGAGTCGTTCCACCGCCTCACCGGCGACCATTTCCACGTCGCCCTGGGCACGGTCGCCAACAAGCAGGGCCGGGTGGCCGGCATCAACCTCGGCGGCGGCTACGCCACCTTCCCCGGCGTGGTCGGCACCGCCGTCACCAAGGTCTGCACCCTCGAGATCGGCCGCACCGGGCTCACCGAGAGCGAGGCCAGACACGCCGGCTTCGAGTTCGTGGCCGTCACCGTCGACTCCACGACCAGGGCCGGCTACTTCCCCGGCACCCAGCCCATCAAGATCAAGCTCCTCGCCGAACGCCAGAGCGGCCGGGTGCTCGGGGCCCAGATCCTGGGCAACGAGGGAGCGGCCAAGCGCATCGACGTCATCGCCACCGCCCTCACCGCCGGGATGACCGTCGAGGAGATGACCGCCCTCGACCTCAGCTACGCCCCGCCCTTCTCGCCGGTCTGGGACCCGGTCCTGATCGCGGCCCGCAAGGCCGCCGAAGCCCTCTGACGGTTCACAGAACGGAAACATTCAAGTGACGATTTCGTAACTCTGTCGCGTGATTGTTGCGCCTCATGGACACCGGTGACACCGCATGGATGTTGATCGCCACGGCGCTCGTGCTCTTCATGACCCCAGGGTTGGCGTTCTTCTACGGCGGCATGGTCCGCTCGAAGAACGTCCTCGGGATGCTCATGCAGAACATCTTCGCCATGGGCCTACTCGCTGTGCTCTGGGCGCTGGTCGCCTTCAGCCTCGCCTTCGGCGACTTCGGCAACGGGGGTTGGATAGGCAACCTCGACTTCGTCGGGCTGAAGAACGTCGGCCAGGGCGTGACCCTCGGCGCCCTCCAACTCACGATCCCCGTCGTGCTCTTCGCGGCCTACCAGATGACGTTCGCGGTCATTACGCCAGCCCTCATCACCGGGGCCAGCGCTGACCGGCTCAAGTTCAGCGCCTACGCCACCTTCATCGGCGTCTGGCTCGTGGTCGTCTACGCGCCGGTCGCCCACTGGGTGTTCGCCGGCGGGTGGCTGGCCAAGATGGGGGCCCTCGACTTCGCCGGCGGTGCGGTCGTCCACATCAACGCCGGCGCCGCCGCCCTCGCCCTCGTGCTCGTGCTCGGCAAACGCAAGAACTGGCCGAACGAACCGATGCACCCACACTCGCTGCCGCTGACCGTGCTCGGCACCGGCATCTTGTGGTTCGGATGGTTCGGGTTCAACGCCGGCTCGGCCCTGGCGGCCAACGGCGTCGCCGCCCAGGCGCTGATGAACACCTTCCTCGCGGCATCGGCCGCGATGCTCGGCTGGCTCCTCGTCGAGCGGATCAAGGGCGGCCACGCCACGACCCTCGGCGCCGCTTCCGGTGCCGTCGCCGGCCTGGTCGCGATCACGCCGTGCGCCGGCTTCGTCGGCGGGCTCAGCCCGATCGTCATCGGCGCCATCGCCGGCGGCCTGTGCATGTTGGCGTGCAGCCTCAAGTTCAAGTTCGGCTTCGACGACTCCCTCGACGTCATCGGCGTCCACCTCATCGGTGGGCTGGCGGGCTCGATCCTGCTCGGGGTGTTCGCCGACACCGCCGTCAACAAGGCCGGCTTCGACGGCCTCGCCCTCGGCGGCGGCACGTCGTTGCTCGTCGACCAGATCGTGGCCTCGGCCGTGACCCTGGCCTTCTCGTTCACCGTCTCGTTCGTGCTGGCCAAGATCATCGACATGGCGATCGGCCTGCGGGTCACGCCCGAAGACGAAGAGGAAGGCTTGGACACGAGCCTCCACGCAGAGACCGCCTACGCCCTCAGTGGAAGGATCGGCTGATGAAGCTCGTGACCGCCGTCGTCAAGCCCTTCAAGCTCGACGAAGTCAAAGAGGCGTTGAAGGACGCCGGCATCCAAGGGATGACGATCTCCGAGGTCCAGGGCTTCGGCCGCCAACGGGGCCACACCGAGGTCTACCGGGGCGCGGAGTACACCGTCGACTTCGTGCCCAAGGTCAAGGTCGAGGTGGTGGCCGACGAGGCCGACGTCGACCGCATCATCGACGCCATCGTGGCCGCCGCCCGCACCGACAAGATCGGTGATGGGAAGGTGTGGGTCAGTGAAGTCGACCGGGTCGTCAGAATCAGGACAGGGGAGATGGGCGTCGACGCCGTCTGAGCTCGACGACTGGCTGCGGTCGCTGCTCGGCGACGAGCCGTCGGTCGCGCTCATGGCCGTCGGCTCGTACGGCCGGGGCGACGCTGCGCCGTTCAGCGACCTCGACCTCGTCCTGATCCACAAGGGCCGCAAGGACATCAAGCAGGTGGCCGACCGCCTCTGGTACCCGATCTGGGACCGGGGCGTCGGCCTCGACCACAGCGTGCGCACGGTGAAGGAAGCGTTGGCCGTGGCCGACAGCGACCTCAAGGCGATGCTCGGGCTGCTCGACGCCCGCCCGATCGCCGGCGACACCGCGCTGGCGATCGAGGTCCGTGACCGGGCGCGGGAGCAGTGGCGCAAGAAGGCCAAGCGCTGGCTCCCGGTGTTGCGCGACTCGATGACCGAGCGCCACGCCAAGTTCGGCGAGGTCGCCTTCCTCCTCGAGCCCGAGCTCAAGGAGGGCCGTGGCGGCTTGCGCGACGTCCACGCGCTGCACGCCGCGGCCCGGGCCACGCCGGTGCTGGCCGACCGCTTCGCCGCCGCCGACGAGGCCCACGACCGGTTGACCAAGGTGAGGTCGGCGCTCCACCTTCGGGTGGGCAAGGCCCTCGACCGCTTCGTTTTGCAGGAGCAGGACGGCGTGGCCGAAGACCTGGGCTACGAAGACGCCGACGTGCTGATGGCCGACGTGAGCGCGGCCGCCCGGGCCATCACCTACGTGGCCGACGACGCGTGGCACCGCATCGACGCGTGGCTCGGCGGGCCCGTGGCCCGGGCCGAGCGGGTCATCGTCGAACCCGACCCCGACCACTGGCTGGCCGCCGCCGTCGAGGCCGCCGAGACGGGCGTGCCCTTGAGCCCGATGACGTTGCACGCCATCGCCGAGGTGGCCGAGCCACCGCCCGACCCGTGGCCTGACCACCTCAGGCAGAACCTCGTGGCCCTGCTCGGCGCCGGCCACGCCGCCATCCCCGTGCTCGAGGCCCTCGACCAGCACGGCCTGCTCGTGCGCCTGCTGCCCGAGTGGGAGGCGGTGCGCCACCGCCCGCAACGCAACGCCTACCACCGCTTCACCGTCGACCGTCACCTGTGGGAGGCGGCGGCCCAGGCCGCGGCCATGACCCGCGAGGTCGCCCGACCCGACCTCCTCCTCGTCGGCGCGCTGCTGCACGACATCGGCAAGGGGTACCCGGGCGACCACACCGACGTCGGCATCGAGGTCGTCGGTCGGGTGGCGCCGCGCCTCGGCTTCTCGCCAGCGGACGTCGTCGTCCTGCAGGAGATGGTGCGCCTCCACCTGCTGTT
>JAXDPV010000224.1:0-4599 GCA_034668185.1 Actinomycetota bacterium | reverse complement strand
GCGAGGAGATGGTGCGCCAGAACGTGTCGTCGGGCGTGGTCTCCTTCATCCGCTCGGCCGGTTCGATCGCCGCCGCCCTCCCCAACCTGGCCAACGCCGGTTCCAAGATGGCGGCCAGCCGGCGCCTCCGGGTCGTCGAGGTCGACGACGTCTCGGCCACGTTGGAAGCCGAGTTCCTCGACCCCGCGGATGCCCACCGCTTCTTCTGCGGCATCGTCCTCGGGTACTACTCGTCGCTGCCGTCGATGTTCGGGACCCAGGGCGCGGCCGTCGAGGTCGCGTGCCAGTGCGAAGGCGCGCCCGCGTGCCGCTTCCGTCTCGTGTGGGACGGCGAGCCCGCCGGTGGTTGGATCGACGGCGACGACCTGGGCCGCACCGAGGTGCTGCTCGAACGGTTCGAGCAGTTGCAGGACACGGCTACCGACCTGGCCGCGGCCGAGGACGTGACCACCGTGCTCTCCCGCATCGTGCACCGGGCGGCCGTCGCGGTGCAGGCCCCGCGCTACCTCCTGGCCGTGCGGCCGACGGACGGCGCCGACGTCCGCGTCTACCAGGACGGCTGGGCGCCCGACGACGTCGAGGCCGTGACCGCCCGCATGGAACGGGGAGAGGTCGCGGCCAACGAGCTCGTCGTCCCCGTCGAGTCGGGCGACACCCACTACGGCATCCTCGCCGCGGCTTACGCCGAGGGCACCGAGGTCAACGAGGTCGAGCACCGGCTCCTCGCTTCCTACGCTAGGCACGCGGCCGCGGCCTTGCGGGCGGCGGCCGCGCTGGAGTCGGCCCGCCAGGATCGCGACACCGCCAGCGCGCTCCTCGGCCTGGCCCACGCCCTCAGCGAGGTGACCAGCCAGGAGGACCTCGTCACCCGGCTGGCCGAGGTCGTGCCCGCGGTGGTGGGCGCCGACCATTCGTGGATCTGGATGTGGGACGACAACGGCAAGCGCCTCGAGCTGGCGGCCACGTCGGCGTCGATGCCGATCGGGACCGCCCTCGAGGGAGGGGCCATCCCCGGCCTGGCCGAGATGGCCGCCGACCCGCGCCCGATGATGCTCCAGACGGCCAACGAGGCCGAGCCCGTGCGCCGCCACATGGAGGCGGCCGGCGTGTCGTGGGGCGCGGTCGTTCCCATCGCCGCCCGGGGCACCTTCCTCGGTGTGATCGCCGCCGGTTTCGTGCTGGCGCGCGACGGCGAGGACGAGAACGGCAGCCTGGTCGAACGGCTGCGGGGGCTGGCGAGCCAGGCCGCGGCCGCCATCGACAACGCCCGCCTCCTCGACCACATACGCGACCAGGCGCTGAGCGACCCGCTGACCGGGCTGCCCAACCGGCCGCTGATCGAGGACCGGTCGAACCAGGCGCTGCGCAACGCGGCCCGCACCGGCCGCCACGCCGGCGTGCTCTTCATCGACCTCGACCGGTTCAAGATCGTGAACGACACCCTCGGACACGCCGCCGGCGACCGCCTCGTCTGCCTCGTCGCCGAGCGGCTGGCCGGTTGCCTCAGGGCGTCGGACACGTTGGCCAGGCTCGGCGGCGACGAGTTCGTGGTGCTGCTGCCCGACCTGGCCGACGTGCCCGAGGCCACGGCCGCGGCCCAGCGGGTGGTCGACGCCATGCAGGACCCGTTCGACTTCGACGGCCGCAGCCTCTACATCTCGTGCAGCATCGGCGTGGCCGTCTCCGGCCACCACGGCGACACCTATGCCGAGCTGCTGCAGCACGCCGACGCCGCCATGTACGAAGCCAAGGCCCAGGGGCGCAACACCTTCGAGGTGCGCCCGGCCCGCCCGATGGCGTTGGGTTACGGGATGCGGGCCGGCGGGCCGAGCCAGCTCGACCTCGAGACCCAGCTCCACCGGGCCGAGGACCGGGGCGAGCTCGTGCTCATGTACCAACCGCAGGTCGACTTCGCCACCATGCGGATCGTCGCCGTCGAGGCCCTGCTGCGGTGGGAGCACCCGACCCTCGGCCGGCTCGGGCCCGACGCCTTCCTGCCGGTGGCCGAGGAGTCGGGCGTGATCGTCGGGCTCGACCGGTGGGTGCGGGAGACCGCCTTCGCCCAGGCGGCCGAGTGGGCCGCCATCGGCCACCCGTTGCGGATGGCCGTCAACGTCTCGACGCGCGACCTGCGGCGCCCGGCGTTGTGCGACGAGATCGAGGCGCTGCTGGCGTCGTCGGGGTTGCCGGCGTCGTCGGTCGAGCTCGAGATCACCGACCGGGTGGTGATGTCGGAGGACGCGCTGCCCCAGTTGCTGCGTTCGTTCTCCGAGATCGGCGTGCGGCTCGCGATCGACGACTTCGGCACGGGCACGTCGGTGATCGCCCGGTTGCAGCGTTGCCCGATCGACGTGCTGAAGATCGACAAGAGCTTCGTGCAGACGATCACGCCGGCCGCGCCCGACGCCCCGGTGGTGAGCGCGCTGTTGCAGCTCGCCCGCAGCCTGCGCCTCGAGGTCGTGGCCGAAGGGGTCGAGACCGCGTTCCAGGCCGGGTTCCTGCGCCGGGCCGGGTGCTCGCTGGCCCAGGGCTACTTCTTCAGCCCGCCGGTGCCGGCGGACACCGTCTTCGACCTGCTGACCGAGGCCCAGGCCCAGGCCGCCGTCCTCTAGCAGGCCGCGGAGGCGGCGTCGCCGGTGGGCGCGGCTTCGGTGGTGGTGGTGGCGTCCGGCGACGGCGCGGTCGTGCTCGCCGAAGGTGCGGCCACGCCCCGCCAGTCGTTGCCGAGGGTGAGGGTGAGGGGCGCGCCCTGCGGCAGGGTCGCGTCCTCCACCAGCGCGGCCCCGCCGGCCAGGTGGGAGGCGACGAGCTCGGCCGCGCCCCTGGCGTTGGTCGGGTAGCGCACCGTGGTCTTGGCCGGGCGCTCGGGCGATGCCGCCGTGCCCTCGACGCCGAAGCCGGCCGCGGCCAGGTGGTACGCGGCCGCGGCGGCCCGCTGGCGGGTGGCCGAGGTGTCGAGGACGCGGACCCGTACGTCGCCGGCGAGCAGGACGGCGGGCTCGTCGGTCTTGCCCCTGAACACGTCGAGGATGGGGCCGGCGGCGGCATCGTCGAGGTAGAGGACGTCGGCCCCGCCGGGCGTGCGTCCGGGCGTCGTCGGGAGCGCGTAGGTGTGGAGCGACTCGGGGCCGAGGCGGAGGCGGCTGCTCAGCGCCTCCATGTCGCGTAGGCCGAGGCTTCCGTCGAGGCCGACGTTGTCGCCCGCGACCTTGAGCAGCTTGTTGACCCGCCTCGGGTTGAGGAGCCCCTTGGCCAGGGCCCGGCGCAGGACCCGGCGGATGAAGTCCTGCTGCCTGGCGATGCGGTTGAGGTCGCCGGCCGGGTCGGGCCGCCAGGCCCCGTCGACGAACTGTTGGTAGTGGCGGCTGCGGACGTAGGCCAGCGCCTGGTCGCCGTCGAGGCGGACGCAGCCGGGGTTGGCGACGCTGAGGCCGGTGGGGTTGTTCTGCTTCGCCTCGTCCCAATCGCGTGCGGGGGCGGCGAAGGGCACGTCGACGCCGCCGATGCTGTTGACCAGGCCCTTGAAGCCGCGGAAGTCGATCTCGACGTAGTGGTGGACCGCGATGCCGAAGTCCTCGCCGATCGTCTTGATCAGGCGGGCCGGGCCGCCGCCCTGGATGGCGGTGTTGATGCGCTCGCTGCCGGGCGTGCCGCTCACCGGGACCCAGAGGTCGCGGGGGAACGAGACCAGCGCGACCTTGCCGGTGGCGGGGAAGGTGCGGACGAGGAGGATGGTGTCGGCGTGGGGGAGGCCGACGTCGGCGGTGGTGCCATAGGCGGCGGCATCGGCCTGCCCGGTCACGAACGCCCGCGAGTCGGTGCCGACGAGGAGGTAGTTCTGGGGATCGTTGCCGCTAGCGCCCTCGGCCAGCACGCCCTTGGCGATGGCGACGCGGCGCAGCGAGGCGTAGCGGTAGGCGAGCCAGCCGGCCTCGGTCGCGCCGGCGGCGACAGCCACCGCGACCACGATGGCGGTGACCTTCACCCAGCGCCGTTTCCACCAGTGCCCGCCGGTCATGTCGGCAGCGAACGTAGTGCCTTGGCTGTTGCCGTTCGTCGCGCCCCAGAATGGGGCATGGCGGATCTCGCGGACCTCGGGCGGGAACTCGACGCCTCGGCCTGGCCCATGGTCGTCGTCGACCAGGAGGGCGTGGTTGTGCTGGCCAACTCGGCGTTGTGGTCGCTCACCGGCTTCTCGGCCGACGACGTCGTCGGCGACTTCGTCGAAGCGCTGCTGCCCTCCCGGCTGCGGTGGGCCCACGCCCGCTATCGCATGGGCTTCTTCGCCGAGCCCTCCGACCGGGAGATGGCCATCGGCATGGACGTCGTCGTCCGTTGCAAGGACGGGCGGGAGGCGGCCATCTCCGGGATCACCTTGCGGGCCGGTTCGGTCGACGGCCAGACGGTGGCCGTGGCCACGTTGCGGCCGGGTTCCGGCTAGCTAGGTGTAGTGCCCCGGTAGGTTGCTGACACGGGTGATGGGCGGGTTTCCGATGGCGGTGTGGTGTCGGTGATGGTTGTAGAGGTGGAGCCATCGGGCAAGGGCTCGGGTGCGTTGACCGTCTGATCGCCAGGGTTGGGCGTAGGCCCATTCGGCGA
>JAXDPV010000223.1:0-5460 GCA_034668185.1 Actinomycetota bacterium | reverse complement strand
CGCCGAGTCGACGGGCAAGCAGGGCACGGGCTGCGTCCCCGTGCCCACCACCGAGGCCGAGACCGGCGACGACCGCTTCGTGGTCTCGGTCCACCTGGGTGAGGCCCACGACCTGGGCGAGGAGTTCCAGCGCTGGGAGATCGCCACCGCCATCGCCGGTTCGGTCATCGGCGTCGATCCCTTCGACGAGCCCAACGTGACCGAGTCGAAGGAGAACACCAGGCGGGTGTTGTCGTCGCTGCCGTTGCCCGACGTCGAGGCCGCCGACCCCAACGGCGTGATCGAGTGGCTCGGCGAGACCGTCGGCGAAGGCGACTACGTCTCGCTCCAGGCCTACCTCCCCTACGGCCAGGACGACGCCCTGGTGGCGCTGCGCCACAAGGTGCGCGACCGCCTCGGGGGCGTGGCCGTGACCGCGGGCTACGGGCCGCGCTTCCTCCACTCGACCGGCCAGCTCCACAAGGGCGGCCCCGACTCGGTGGTGGCCGTGCAGATCGTGCCCCGGGTGCCCACGGCCAAGGTCGACATCCCCGGCTTCGGGTACGACTTCGGAACCCTCATCGCGGCCCAGTCCATCGGCGACCACCAGAGCCTCCTCGACCACGACCGCCGGGTGCTGCGGGTGAGCGCCGACCACCTCCAGGAGATCAACTGATGCAGCTCGGGATGGTCGGCCTCGGCCGGATGGGCGCCAACATGACCAAGCGGTTGTTGGAGCGCGGCCACGAGCTGGTGGTGTTCGACCGTAACCAGGACGCGATGGCGGCGTCGGCGGCCGAGGGCGCGGTGGGCGCGAGCAGCCTCGTAGAGTTGGTGCGCCACCTCGCCGCGCCAAGGCACGTGTGGTTGATGGTGCCGTCGGGCGAGCCGACGAGGGAGACGATCACCACCCTGGCCGGCCTGCTCGACCCGGGCGACGTCATCGTCGACGGCGGCAACTCGCCGTGGAAGGACGCCCCCACCCGCAACGCCGAGCTGGCCGAGCGGGGCGTCACCCTGGTCGACGCCGGCGTCTCGGGTGGGGTGTGGGGCCTGAAGATCGGCTACTGCCTCATGGTCGGCGGCGACGCCGACGCGGTGCAGCGGCTCGAACCGATCTTCCTCGACCTCGCCCCCGAGGACGGCTACGCCCACGTGGGCCCGTCGGGCGCGGGCCACTTCGTCAAGATGGTCCACAACGGCATCGAGTACGGGATGCTCCAGGCCTACGCCGAAGGCTTCGCCCTCATGGACGCGGCCACCGAGCTCGAGCTCGACCTCCACCAGGTGGCGGGCCTGTGGCAGCACGGCTCGGTCGTGCGCAGTTGGCTGCTCGACCTGGCCGAGCTCGCGCTCTCCGACCAGAAAGGGTTCGCCGCCATCAAGGGGTACGTCGAGGACTCGGGCGAGGGCCGGTGGACCATCGAGGAAGCCATCGACCGGGGCGTGGCCGCGCCCGTCATCACCGCCGCCCTCTTCGCCCGGTTCTCGTCGCGGCAACCGAATTCCTACGCCGCCCGCATCGTGGCCGCGCTGCGCAACCAGTTCGGCGGCCACAAGTTCTTCACCGAAGCCGCCGCCGCCGAGGCGCAGAAGGAGGAACAGGGCGAGGCGCCCGGCATCATCACCAGCGAGGCCGAAGCGGCCGAAGCCCACGGGCCGACCGAGTAGTGCAATGAACGCGCCGGGCAACCCGCTGCTCGACGCCGAGGTCGAGCGGCACGCACCCCCATGCGTGCTGGTGGTCTTCGGCGCATCGGGCGACCTCACCGCCCGCAAGCTCCTGCCGGCCATCGCCCACCTGGCCGAGCGCCGGTTGCTGCCCGCGGCCTTCAGCGTCGTCGGCGTGGCCCGCACCGAATGGACCGACGAGGACTTCCAGGGCCACGCCATCGAGGCGGTGAAGGACGGCGGGCCCGAGTGGGCGGCCCGGGCCAAGAACTTCCGCTACGTCGCCGGCGACTACGCCGACGGGACGACGTTCGACGCGCTGCGCGATGTCGTCGAGGCCATCGACCGCGACCTCGGCACCGGCGGCAACCACGTCTTCTACCTGGCGACCGTGCCCACGGTCTTCGCCCCCGTCGCCCGGATGCTCGGCGAGCACGGCTTGGCCAAGCCGACACATGCCGACGCCTTCGTCCGCGTCGTGGTCGAGAAGCCCTTCGGCCACGACCTCGACAGCGCCAGGGCCCTCGACGCGTCGCTCCACGAGGTCTTCGACGAGGAGCAGATCTACCGCATCGACCACTACCTCGGGAAGGAGACGGTGCAGAACGTGTTGGCCCTGCGGTTCGCCAACGCCATCTTCGAACCGATCTGGAACCGTCGGTACGTCGACCACGTGCAGATCACCGTGGCCGAGTCGGTCGGGGTCGGCCACCGCGGCGGCTTCTACGAAGGGGCCGGCGCGCTGCGCGACATCGTCCAGAACCACGTCATGCAGGTGCTGGCGATGACGGCCATGGAACCGCCGGCCACCGTCGACGCCACCGGCATCCGCGACGAGAAGGTCAAGGTGCTGCGGGCCATCAAGGTGCCGACGCCGGGCGAGGTCGAGGCCAACGTGGTGCGGGCCCAGTACGACCGCGGTTGGGTCGAGGGCGAGGAGGTCGCCGGTTACCGGGAGGAGGAGGGCATCGCGCCCCACAGCCGCACCGACACGTTCGTCGCCGCCCGCCTCACCGTCGACAACTGGCGCTGGGCCGGCGTGCCCTTCTACCTCCGCACCGGCAAGCGCCTGCCCAAGCGGCTGACCGAGGTGGCGCTCGGCTTCCGTGACGTGCCCCACCTGCCGTTCCCACCGGGCATGGCCCGCGGCCTCGGGCCCAACGCCATGGTCCTGCGCATCCAACCCGACGAAGGCATCACCTTGCGCTTCGGGGCCAAGGTGCCGGGCCAGGCCTTCCGGGTGCGGACCGTCAACATGGACTTCTCCTACGGCGCCGCCTTCGTCGAGGAGCCGCCCGATGCCTACGAGCGCCTCCTGCTCGACGCCATGGCCGGCGATCCCACGTTGTTCATCCGCACCGACGAGGTCGAGCAGGCGTGGCGCATCTGGGACCCGGTGCTCGACGTGTGGGCCGACACCGGCGTGCCCCTGTACCGCTACCCCGCGGGCTCGTGGGGGCCGCGGGCGGCGGACACGTTGCTGCTCCAGGACGGGCGGCGGTGGCGGACGCCGTAGCCACCCTGGCCTCGTGGTCGGAGGAGCGGGTGCGGGTCGGCGACGTGCTCGACGCCCTCGACGGGTTGCGCCGCCAGGCGGCCCGGCAGTTGGGCGCCACCCGGGCCAGCGTGCTGACGCTCGTCATCGTCGGTGCCGATCGGGCCGCCCTCGACCAGGCGCAACTGGCGGTCCACGAGTTGGGAGACCACCACCCGGCCCGGGTGCTCACCCTCCTGCTGGCGCCATCGGGCGACGGTCTCGACGCCGAAGTCAGGTTGGCCGGTGACTCGGGCGTGTGGTTCGAGGAGATCGCCCTCGCCGTCGGCGGCGGCGGCGTCGGCCACCTCGACTCCTTGATCGAGCCCTTCACCATCTCCGACCTGCCGGTGGTGGTGTGGTTCGTCGACGACGTGCCCTCGGCGACCGACCCGCTGCTGTCGGCGGCCGACGTGCTGATGGTCGACGCCCGCTCGCTCGGGGACGTCGAGTGCTTCCCCCGGCTGGCGTTGTTGACCAGGCGGCTGCCGGTGGTCGACCTGTCGTGGTCGCGGCTGCGGCCGTGGCGCGACCTGCTCGGCGGGTTGTTCGAAGCCGCGCCCTTCCGCCCGTTCCTGCAGTCGGTGGAGCGGGTCGAGGTCAGCGGCAAGACCGGGCCCCGCCACCTCCTCGGCGGGTGGTTGGCCGAGCGGTTGCGGCTGCCGTCAGACGCCGTTCATCTCACCGCGGCCGAGCACGTCGGCCTGCGGGTCGTGGCCGGCGACGGCGCCGCGGTGTTCGAGGTGACGAGGCCGGGCGACGAGCGGGTGGTGCGGGCCAGCGCCACCATCGCCGGCGGCCCGTCGACGACGGCGTTGGTGCGGCTGCAACGGCGGACGCCGGCGTGGGGGTTGAACGACGCGCTGTCCCGCTTGGAGCACGACCCGGTCTACGAGCACGCCCTCCGCCGAGCCCTGCCTTAGAGTGCGCGCTTGATGAATGGGGAGCTGTTGGTCGTCGACGACGTGGCCGGCGAATTCGCCGAGCGCGTCATCGAGGCGTTTCACTCGCGTCCTGGCGAGGACTTCTCGGTCGCGCTGTCGGGCGGCGACACCGCCCGGCGGTGCTACGAACGGCTGGCCGCCGTCGGGGGCGAGCAGGTCGACTGGTGGCAGGTCGACTTCTACTGGGGCGACGAGCGCTGCGTGGCGCCCGGCGATGCCGACTCCAACGAACGACTCGGTCGGGAGGCGTTGCTCGAACGGATCGGCGCGGCCCACGCCGTCTACCCGATGCGCTGCGACGAGGGGCCTGAGCCCTACCAACTTCGGGTGGGCGAGCTCGGCCACTTCGACATCGTCCATCTCGGGTTGGGGGCCGACGGCCACACCGCTTCGCTGTTCCCGGACTCGGCGGCGTTGGATGCCGACCCGGGGTTGCTGGTCGCGATCAACGACGACCCCCACGGCGTACACCCGCACCGGCGCATGACGCTGACGTTCTCCGGCATCGCCAGGGCCCGGCTGGCCCTGTTCACCGTCTCGGGCGAGGACAAGCGCGAGGCCATGCAGCGGGTGTACGACGGCGATCCGTCGTGCCCGGCCTCCCGGGTCGTGGCCGACCACGTGCTCTGGTTGGTCGACCGTGCGGCCGCCCCCCGGGCGGGGTAGGGACTTGCCCGTGAAGGACGGGTTCCTATTGTCGGGCGCGCGTGTCGCGGACCTGGCTGCGTACCGGGCGTCGGGTGGCGGCGGCGCCATCGAGACGGCGGTGTCGATGGGTCCGGCGATGGTGCGCCAGGAGGTGCTGCTGTCGGGCCTGCGGGGGCGGGGCGGCGGCGGTTTCCGCACCGGGCGGAAGTGGACGGGCGTGGTCGAGTCGGGGCCCGCTCCCCGGTTCGCGGTGTGCAACGCCGCCGAGGGCGAGCCGGGCACGTTCAAGGACCGGGTGCTCCTGGCCCACAACCCCTACGTGGTGTTGGAGGGGTTGGTGATCGCGGCGCTGGCGGTCGAGGCCACCGACGCCTACATCGCGACCAAGCGTTCGTACGTCGAGCAGGCGTCGCGATTGCGGGTGGCGATCGAGGAGATGCACGCGGCGTCGCTGACGGCGGGCGTCACCCTGCACTTGGTGGAGGGGCCGGACGACTACCTCTTCGGCGAGGAGAAGGCGTTGCTCGAGGTCATCGAGGGGCGCGACCCGCTGCCCCGCATCCTCCCGCCCTACGAGCACGGGCTGTTCGCCACTTCGGCGGTCACGGGTTGGGAGTCGGGCACGGCGCTGGTCGAGTCGGCCATCGAGCACCCCAACCCCACCGCGGTCAACAACGCCGAGAC
>JAXDPV010000222.1:0-12385 GCA_034668185.1 Actinomycetota bacterium | reverse complement strand
CCGGCCGGGGCTCGAGCGCGAGCTGCGGGGCCGGGGCGGCTGGTGCGCGCGCGTGCTGGCCGGGGGCGTTGTCCGCCCGGGCGACGCCGTGGTCGAAGGCCGTCCCGACGCCGACGACCCGGCGTGGCTCAACGCCTACCTGGCCGCGCTGGCCGAGTGGGAGGCGTCGCCGCCGCTGGAGGCCGGGGCCGACGGCTGGACGACATTCGAAGAGCGCTTGGCCCACCTCATCGCGTGGGACGAGCGCGGCGCGACCCGAATCGCGGCCATGGGCTCGGGCTCCGCCGCGCCCCAGAACCGGTTCACGCCCGACGAGACCGACGCCTTCAACGCCGCCGCCGTCGAACGCCTCGTCGGCCACGCCGACCTGTGGCTCCTCCACGACCAATGGTCGACCGCCGTCGTCGACGCCGCCCGCCGCTACCCCGACCACGCCGAACCCTGGGTCAAAGCCCTCACCACCCACTACCGCGACCACTCCTAGCCAGCCGCGCCTGGCCAGCCGCCGCCGCCCGCTGCCGCCCCAACCGTTTTGACAGCCGGATCCCGCCTTGGAAGGCGGGATCCGGCTGTCAAAACACGACCTAACCTCCCGGCCATGGCCAGGCTCGTCGACGACTTCGACCAGCGGGTCGATGCCGCCTTCGACAAGGTGCGGGGGAACCCCGTGCTCGACCGGGTGTTCTACGGGGCGTCGGCCCTCGGCGACCACGGGCTGATCTGGCTCATCCTGGGGGCGCTCAGAGGACTGCGGGCGACCGACCACGACTGGCACGCCGCGCTGAGGGTGGGCGCGGGCGTGGCCGTCGAGTCGGTGCTCGTGAACCTCGGCATCAAGTCGCTGTTCAGAAGGAAGCGCCCCACGTGGGAGAACCCGCTCCCCCGGCCCCAGCACCTGAGGAACCCCCGCACCAGCAGCTTCCCCAGCGGCCACGCCACCTCGGCCTTCACCGCGGCGGCACTCCTGGGCGAGGGCGACCCCCTGAAACCCGTCTACTACGGCGTCGCCGCCATCGTCGCCTGGAGCCGGGTCTACGTGAAGATCCACCACGCCTCCGACGTGGTCGCCGGCATCGCCATCGGCGCGGTCCTCGGCCGCATCGGCCGCCGCCTCTTCCCCCTCCCGTACCCGCCGCAACCGGACGACGAGGGAATCACCGTCCCGAAGGCCCGGTTGGAGGGCGTATGACCACCTCGTTCGCCGTGTCCTGGGACTACCGCTGCCCCTTCGCCCGCAACGCCCACGAACACCTGGTCGCCGGCCTCAAGGCGGGCGCCGACTGGGACGTCACCTTCGTGCCCTTCTCCCTCAACCAGGTACACGTGGCCGAGGGCGAGCCCGACGTGTGGGACGACGAGACCAAGCACGACGCCCTGCTGGCCATGCAAGTGGGCATCGTGGTCCGTGACCGCTACCGCGACCGCTTCCTCGACGTCCACCAAGCGCTGTTCGACGCCCGCCACGACGAGGGCAGGGACATCAGGGAACCGGCGATCCTGAAGGAGATCCTCACCGAGCAGCAGGTCGACGCCGACGCCGTCTTCAAGGAGATCGAGGACGGCTGGCCCTTGGAAGCTTTCCGCAAGGAGCACGAAGCCGCCGCCGGCGACCATAAGGTGTGGGGCGTGCCGACGTTCGTGAAGGACGACCAAGCGGTCTTCGTCCGGCTGATGCACCGCCCCCAGGGCGACGGCGACCTCGCGGTCAAGACCATCGACCGGGTCGTCGACCTCGTCGGCGGCTGGCCCGAGCTCAACGAGTTCAAGCACACGTCCATCCCCCGATAAACGGAGGCAGGCCCATGGCGTTCGACCGGCGGATGTCCGACGCCGAAGCCCTGATGTGGAACCTGGAGAAGGACCCGAGCCTGCGCTCGACCTTCCTCAACGTCACCTTCCTCGACACGCCGCCGCAGTTCGACGGCTTCAAGCGGCGCATGGAGCGGGCCGTCGAGGAGCTGCCGAGGCTGCGACAAAAGGTGGCCGCGTCGGCGGCGAGGTTGGCCCCGCCGCAGTGGGTCGACGACCCCGCCTTCGACCTCGACTTCCACGTCCGGCGGGTCGCCCTCCCCGGACCCGCCACCGACAGGCAGCTCCTCGACTTCGCCGCCGTCGAGTTCCAGGACCCGTTCGACCGGGCCAGGCCGCTGTGGCGCTACACCGTCGTCGAAGGCCTCGAAGGCGGAAGGGCCGCGCTGCTGGCCAAGATGCACCACACCATCACCGACGGCGTCGGCGGCATCCGCCTGTCGGCCATGTTCCTCGACCTCCAACGAGAAGCGCCCGAGCCGCAAGCCACGGCGGCCACCACGGCCCACGAGGAAGCCGGCCCGTTCGCCGACAGCCCCGAGGGCATCGTGGCCGACATCGCCGAGGCCCTGGCCCACGGCTTGAGGCGCCAGCTCGGCATCGGGAGAAGGGCGGCCGCCAACCTGGCCGACGCCCTCCTCCACCCGCAGCGCATCCCGAGCCAAACCGCCGAGGTCGTGGCCATCGGCCGTTCACTCGTGCGCCAGCTCGTCGTCACCGACCGGGCGAGGTCGCCGCTGTGGACCGGGAGAAGGTCGCTGAGCCGGCACTTCGAGATCCTGTCGGTCGACCTCGAGAAGTTGAAGGCGGTGGCCAACGACCTCGGCGGCACCGTCAACGATGCCTTCGTGACCGGGGTGGCCGGCGGCGCCGGCGCCTACCACCGCGAGCGGGGCGTCGAAGTCGACGAGTTGCGGGTGTCGATGCCGGTCAACACCCGCACCGACGACTCCGTCGGCGGCAACGCCTTCGCCCCGACGCGGGCCCTCGTCCCCGCGGGCACCAAGGACCCGGTCGAGCGCTTCGAGGCCATCCACCAACGCATGACGAGCGCCAAGGGCGAGCGGGGCATCGGCTTCACCAACTCCTTCGCCGGCGTGCTCAACGCGCTGCCGACGGCGATGGTCGTGAACTTCGCCCGCCAGCAGGTCGAGACCGTCGACTTCGCCACGTCGAACCTGCGGGGCGCACCGTGGGACCTCTACATCGCCGGCGCCGAAGTCCTCGGCAACCACCCCATGGGCCCGACCGGCGGCACCGCCTTCAACGCCACCGTGCTGTCCTACCGGGGCACCCTCGACATGGGCATCAACATCGACACCGCCGCCGTCGACAACCCCGCGCTGCTGCGGGACTGCATCGCCGAGTCGTTCGACCAACTCCTCGGCTACAGGTAGCCGCCCTGGCCCGGCTTGGCCGGCGAGGCCGCGACCTCGGCAGAAGAGGGCTGCTCGGGGTCGCGGATGCGCCCGCCGAACGTCGCCGCGATCTTCTGGTCCCACTCGTTGGCCGTGCCGGCAACCATCTCGACGGTGAAGCGCAGCTCCTCGTCGGTGACGTGGTCGCCGAGCAAGGTCTCGTCGAACCAGATCGACTGGTGGTCGACGTCGAGCGAGAACCGCCCGAACATCAACGAGAAGTTGAGGCGGGCGAGGAACAGGCCGAGCTCGGGCGTGAGGTTGAGGCCGGCGTTGGTGATGGCGAACACCCGGATGATGGCCGGGCTGTTGGGCAACGCCCGGGGAGCCACGAACACCCGCACGTGGCCGAGGTCGAGGACGTAGTCGCCATCGCCGTCCTGGGGCGGCGCGCCCCCGCCGCTACCGCCGACGATCGACGTCAGCACGGGCTCGATGCGGGCCCGCATCTCGGCCACCTTGCGCTCGGCGTCGCGCACGGCACGGTCGCTGCCGTGGCGGACGTCGACGGGCGTGGTGTCGGCCACGGCGAACACCTCGGACAACACCAGGTCGGCCAGCGCGACCGCGGCGTCGACGTCGGCCAAAGGTGCCGGCGGCGGGAAACCGATTTCGGCCAGCTTGGCCACCTGCTCGGGCGTGTGCGGCGCCGACGGGTCGCGTGGAGGCAACGCCACTGCGAAGGTGCCGTCCTCCTCCCGGCGAATCTGCACGGCGTCGAAAGGCGGCTCGGGCACGCCCACCACCACGAAGTCGAGAGGCTCGAGGCTCGCGACCTGACCGGTCACGAACGCCCGCCGGGCAGTAGCTGCGTCCGTCATGGGGCCAGACCCTACGATGCGAGCGCATGGAGCTGAGCGACAAGGTCGTGGTCGTCACCGGCGGGGCCAACGGGATCGGCCGGGCGCTGGCCCGCCGCTTCGCCGCCGAAGGCGCGAGGGGCGTGGTCGTCGCCGATCGCGACGGCGAAGGTGCGGCCGCGGTCGCGGCCGAGCTCGGGCAAGACAGGGCCTTCGCAGTCACCACCGACGTGGCCGTCGAGGCCGACGTCGTCAGGCTGGTGCAACAGGCGGAAGACCGCTTCGGCCCCATCGACCTCTTCTGCTCCAACGCCGGCATCGCCATCGGCGGCGGCCCCGACACCCCCGACGAGCAATGGCAACAGATCTGGGACGTCAACCTGATGGCCCACGTCTACGCCTCGAGGGCGGTGTTGCCGTCGATGCTGGCCCGGGGCGAGGGCTACCTGCTCAACACCGCGTCGGCCGCCGGCCTCTTGAGCCAGATCGGCTCGGCCCCCTACGCCGTCACCAAGCACGCCGCGGTGGCCTACGCCGAATGGCTCTCGATCACCTACGGCGACCGCGGCATCAAGGTGTCGGCGCTGTGCCCCCAAGGCGTGCGCACCAACATGCTCGGCAACGGCGGCGCCCTCCTCGGCCCCACCGCCATCGAGCCCGAGCAGGTGGCCGACGCCGTGGTCGAGGGCCTGCGCACCGAGGGCTTCCTCATCCTCCCCCACCCCGAGGTGCGCGAGTTCTTCAGGCGCAAGGGCGACGACTACGACCGTTGGTTGAAGGGTATGCGCCGCTTGCAGGCCCGCGTCGGCGAGACGCCGTTCTAGACGGTCAGATCCAGTTGGCGGGGTTGACGGTCAGGCCCCCGATGCGCACCTCGAAATGCAGGTGCGATCCCGTCGACTCGCCGGTGGTGCCGATGGCGCCGAGGTACTGGCCGGCGTCGATCGAGTCGCCCTCGCCGACGGCGATCTTCGACAGGTGGGCGTAGAGCGTGGTGATGCCGTTGCCGTGGTCGATCATCACCATGCGGCCGTAACCCGAGTACCCCGATGGCGCCCAACCGGCGAGGAGCACGGTGCCGCCGGCGGCGGCCACCACCGGATCGCCGGTCTCGCCGTCGATGTCGAGGCCGGGATGGCGGCCGTGGCCCCGGCGTTCGCCGTACACGCCGGTGATGGCGCCGGGCGCGGGGCGCACGAAACCGCCGGCCCGCCTGGCCACGACCGCGGGACCCGGCGAGCCTGCCGGCAGCGTGACCGAGCGGGGCCCGGACGCCGACCTGGCCGCGGCCACCGGTGCCGACTTGCGGTGCTCCCATTCGGCGATGGCCGCTTCCTGCACCCGGAGCTGGCCCACGGCCACGTCCTGCACGTGTTCGGGCGCGGCGACCTCGGCGGTGTCGACCACGACCGCGGACGGCGACGGCGACACGCCGGGAGCGAAGGCGGTGGCCGCGGTGGCCAGGCCCGCGACCAGGCCGGCCAGCACTGCGCACGCGCGCGAAGAACGACTGGTGAACAAGGGAATGACGAAAGGTTAGGGCACGTCGACCAGGGCGGCGCGGATCGCGGCCACCGCCGCGGCCCCGTAGGAGGTGTTCTCCTCGTAGCCGCCATCGGCCCACGGAACCGGCAAATACCCCTGCCACAGGGGTGCGAGGCCGGCCAGGAGCACCCGATCGCCCCTGGACGCCTCGACCTCACGACCCAATGCCTGGAAGGCCTCGCCCGGTACCGAAACCAGCCGAACCGGCCCCAACTGCCACTCGACGAGCTCGACCCGCATCGTGCTCGAACGCTGGGCGGCGGCGAGCGCGGTGCCCCCGATCGGGACCTCGATCTCCCGATCGGCCACCACCCGCACCCCGCCCTCGGCGCCCAAGGACTCGGTCGTCGACAACACCGCGTCGACCGCTTGCGCGACCTCGGTGCCGAGCTCCTCGGCCTCGGCGAACCCGTCGCGCCCGCAGTCGTTGCCCTGGCGATGGACGTGGATCGGGTTGACGTCGCCGAGCGCGCCCGACAACAACAAGGTCGTGCCGCCGGCGCGTCGTTGCAGCGCGAGACGGAACGGGCTCACCCAATCGGCCGACACCGCCAGGCACTCGGGGCCAAGGGCGACGGGATGGATGGCGAGGTTGGCGATCGAGCCGACGCGTTCCCCGGTGCCGGTCGCGATGACGTCGAGCGCGCTGAACCACGGTTCGTACGGGTAACCGCGCCGGTTGATCGAGAGCCCCGCGGGCAACGGCCATCGGCCGTAACGGAGCTCGGCCGGCGCGAGCGCAGCAACGGCCGCGGCCGCGGCCTTTACGCAACCGGCGGTCAACAACTCGCCGTAACCCGCGGGCGTCGGCCAACCGAGGGCCTCGGTGCCGGCCATCGCGCTCGGCCCCGAGTGGGTGTGGATGCTGGCGAGCAGCACCGCCGGCAGGTCCACGCCCAACGCCGCCGCCACCGCCGCCCGGGCGGGGTTGGCGAACTCGGGCGACATGCCGAGGAGGTCGCAGACGACGAGGCACACGGTCTCCCCGCCCGTCGCCCGGAAGACGACCGCCCGCGCCTCGAGGTCGTCGTGGACTTCGGTGGCGAGTTGGGTCTCGGCGAACCCGGCCAGCGCGACCGGCGTTGGCGGGGTGATCGTGGCCACGCCGAAACCCACGGACACCGCCATCGCCCGCGATCCTACGGGCCGCCGAGGCCGGTACGCTGCTTGGCGAAATGCGTCGCTGGTTCCCTTCCGCCGCGGCCGTCCTCGCCGTCTTCGCTCTCCTCGTCGCGTGCCCGGCGACCATGGCCGCGGCCGCGCCGGGCCCGATCACGTCGCCGCCGCCGGTGTCGAAACCGTCGACCGGCTACTGGTTGGCCGCGGCCGACGGCGGCGTGTTCGCCTTCGGCGACGCCGAGTTCCTCGGCTCGACCGGTGGCATCAAGCTCGACAAGCCGGTGGTCGGCATGGCCACCCCGCCCTCGTCGGGCCGGGGCTACTGGTTGGTCGGCAGCGACGGCGGCGTGTTCACCTTCGGCGACACGTTGTTCTACGGCTCGACCGGCGGGCAGAAGTTGAACCGGCCGATCGTCGGCATCACCTCGACGCCCACCGGCCTCGGGTACTGGTTGGTGGCGGCCGACGGCGGCATCTTCGCCTTCGGCGACGCCGGGTTCTTCGGCTCGACCGGTGGCATGAAGCTCAACCAGCCCATCATCGCGTTGGCACCGACGCCGACGGGCCAGGGCTACTGGTTGGTGGCTCGCGACGGCGGCGTGTTCGCCTTCGGCGACGCCGAATACTTCGGCTCGACGGGCGACATCAAGCTCAACTCACCGATCGTCGCCATGGCCGCGACGCCGGCGGGGCGGGGGTACTGGTTGACGGCCGGCGACGGCGGCGTCTTCACCTTCGGCGACGCGCCCGTCCTCGGCTCGACCGGCGCGGTCAAGCTCAACAAGCCGATCGTGGCCATGGCGCCCACCGGCATCGGCGACGGCTACTGGTTGGCCGCCAGCGACGGTGGCGTGTTCGCCTTCGGCGACGCCGGCTACTTCGGCTCGACCGGCGCCACGCCGCTGTCGTCGCCGGTGCTGGCCCTGGTGGCCAAGCCCAA
The DNA here is from genome assembly GCA_034668185.1 of Actinomycetota bacterium. Classification (GTDB taxonomy): domain Bacteria; phylum Actinomycetota; class Acidimicrobiia; order Acidimicrobiales; family CADCTF01; genus DATLED01. The sequence continues at coordinate 4,754 of JAXDPV010000222.1, read as the reverse complement.
GCCGGGGCGGGTCGAGTCGTCGGTCTTCTACTACCCCTGGTACGGCAACCTCGACGTCGACGGCACGTGGCACCACTGGGACAACGCCGGCCATCGCCCGCCGGCCGACATCGCCGCCAACTTCTACCCGACGCGGGGCCCGTACAGCAGTGCGTCGCGCCCGATCGTCGACGCGCAGATGGCCGACATCGCCGCCGCCGGCATCGACACCGTGATCACGTCGTGGTGGGGACGGGGCTCGTTCGAAGACCGCGCCCTGCCGAACGTGGTGGCCGCCGCCCGGGCCCGGGGGTTGCGGGTCGCGATCCACGTCGAGCCCTACGAGGGGCGGACGCCGTCGACGGTCGAGTCCGACGTCGCCTACCTCTCGTCGCAGCTCGGCATCACCGAATACTGGGTGTACCTCTCCGACGGCGTGGCGCCCGAGGCGTGGGTGCCGTTGACCTCACGCTTCGCCGACTTCACCTTCTGGGCCCACGGCCACTCGCCGTCGAACGGCGTGCGGGGCGTGTTCCAGGCCTTCGCCGCCCGGGCCGGCTTCGACGGCGTCTACACCTATGACCCGGTGTCGTACGCCTTCTCGACCGACTTCCGCCGCTTCTGCCGTGAGGCCAGGGTGCGGGGGCTGCGGTGCTCGCCTTCGGTGTCGCCCGGCTACGACGGCACCCGGGGCGTGCCCGACCCGACCGTGCGCGACCGCCGGGCCGGCGACCGTTACGACGAGTCGTGGGTGGGCGCGTTCGGCGCCGGGGCCGACGTCGTCAGCATCACGAGCTACAACGAGTGGCACGAGGGCACGCAGATCGAGCCGTCGCTGGCCGGCATCTGCACGGGCTCGTTCTGCTACTCGTCGTTCGAGGGCGCGTACGGGCTGCGGGGCGCGGCCGCCGAGGGCGCGTACCTCGACCGGACCCGCTTCTGGACCGACGGCCTCAGGCGTTAGCCGGGGCGAGCGACCGCATGGCGTCCCTCGTACCGATGCCGAACGGGAGGATGGCGAGCACCGGCGTGGTGACGCCGTTGTCGACGTAGCGCTGGAGGTGCTCGCGGCACTCGGCGGGCGAGCCGTGGACGATGAGCTCGTCGACCACGCTGTCGGGGATGGCGGCCAGCGCGGCCTTGCGGTCGCCGGCCTTCCACGCGTCCCACATCGGCTGGAGGCGGTCGCTGCGGCCGAGCCATTCGTGGAAGGCGGCGTAGACGGGGACGTTGAGGTACGACGAGATCAAGAACTTGCCGGCGTTGCGCACGGCCTCGGTGTCCTCGCTCGGGCAGACGAAGATGCGGGCCACGATCTCCTTGCCCTCGCCGACCTCGGGGGCCACCTGCTTGACGTCGTCGGCGCTGAGCCAGTTGATGATGGCGCCGTCGCTCTCCCTGCCGGCGAGCCTGAGCATCCCCGGGCGGAGGGCGGCGATCAGGATCTGGGGCGGCTCGGCCGGCTTGCGCCCGAGGCGGAAGCCCTTGGAGGCGAAGGTCTCGAACTCGGTCGTGACCTTCTCGCCGGTGAGGGCCTCCTTGAGGAAGCGGACCATGTCCTTGGTGCGCTGGTAGGGCTTGTCGAAGGGGACGCCGTTCCAGCGCTCGACGATGACGTCCGAGCTGGTGCCGATGCCGAAGGCGAAGCGGCCGGGGGCGGCCTCGGCCATGGCGGCCACGCTCTGGGCCATGAGGGCCGGCCCCCTGGTGAAGGCCGGGACGATGGCCACGCCGAGCCGCACGTCGGGCACCCAGGCGGCGGCCATGGCGAGGGGGGTGAAGCCGTCGGTGCCGTTGGCCTCGCTCGACCACAGGTCGGTGTAGCCCAGGTCGGCGCACTCCTGCAGCCAGTCACGCTGCGCGGCCAGCGGAACGCCGTCGAAGGGGATGGTGATGCCGAAACGGTCCATGGTGCGACCCTACCGGGAGTTGTTGTCACACCCCTCGGGCACACTCCTCTTATGGAACGACAGCTCGTGCTCATCGAGGACGGCGGGGCCGATTATCGGCTCGACGAGCGGACTCGCGAGATTGGTCGACGGGGCGTGGCCGCCGCCCGGGAGACCCTGCGCAAGGCCAAGGCCGCCGACGAGGCTCGGCGTGACGGAAGGAGTGCGGCCTAGGTCACGCCCCCCGCCGGGTGCCGGCGGTGTAGGAACTCGGGCGTGGGCTTGCTCTCGTGGATCGTGCTGGGGCTGCTGGCGGCGTGGATCGCCGGCTTGGTCACCGGGCGCAAGGGACGGGGCTGCCTGACCAACATCGCCATCGGGGTCCTGGGCGCCTTCGTCGGCGGCGCCCTGGCCAATGCCGCCGGCTACAACGGGCGGATCACCGACCTGTCGCTGCGGAGCGTCCTCATCTCCGCCCTCGGGGCCGTGCTCCTGCTGCTGCTGTTCGGCCGCGTCGTCGATCGCCGGCGCTGACCCCGGCGGCCAGCGGGTAGGCCGCGGCCGCGCGGGAGGCGGCCTCGGGGTCGGCGGCCCGCTGCAGGTACCGCAGGTAGACGACCCATTTCAAGAACCCGAAACCCGCCACCACACTCGACGCCACCATCACGGTCTCCACGGCACGATCCTCCAGCTTTCGCGTAACGCATGAGGACCCCCGAGGTGACCCGGCCGGGGTTCGAGGCCGTACGACGACGGTACCCGCCGGCAGGCGATGCCGCGCGGACCGGGCATAGGCTCGCCGGCCATGAGCGAAGACGTGGTGATCGTTGAAGCCGTGCGCAGCCCCATCGGCCGGAGGGGCGGCGGCCTGTCGACCCTGCATCCCGCCGACCTCCTCGGCCAGGTCCAGAAGGCGCTGGTCGAGCGGGCGGGCATCGACCCCGCGGCCGTCGACCAGATCATCGGCGGTTGCGTCACCGCCGTGGGCGAGCAGTCGTTCAACATCGCCCGCACGGCGTGGCTCAGCGCCGGTCTGCCCCTGACCGTGGCCGCCACCACCGTCGACGCCCAGTGCGGGTCGAGCCAACAGGCCACCAACCTGGCCAGCGGCCTGATCGCCAGCGGGGCCGTCGACGTGGCCATCGCCTGCGGGGTCGAGAGCATGAGCCGCATCCCACTCGGGGCCAACACCAAGAACGGCCCCGGGCGGGCCATCCCGAAGAGCTACTTCGGCCAGTACGAGTTCACCAGCCAGTTCGAAGGGGCCGAGCGCATCGCCGAGAAATGGGGCATCACCCGGGCCGACACCGACGCCTTCGGCCTCCAGAGCCAGCAGCGGGCGGCCCGGGCGTGGGCCGAGGGCCGCTACGAGCGCGAGGTCACGCCGATCACCGCGCCCGTCGTGGACGAGGAGGGCAAGCCGACGGGCGAGACCTACGTGGTGGCCAGGGACGAAGGGCTGCGCGAGACCAGCCTCGAGAAGCTGGCGACGTTGAAGCCGGTCGCGCGGGAGGACGGCGTCCACACCGCGGGCACGTCGAGCCAGATCAGCGACGGCGCCGCCGCGGTGTTGTTGATGTCGGCGAGCAAGGCGGCCGCGCTCGGGTTGAAGCCGCGGGCCCGCATCGTGTCGCAATGCCTCGTCGGCGTCGACCCGGTGTTGATGCTCACCGGCCCGATCGACGCCACCCAGCGCCTCTTCGACCGCACCGGCATGACGTTCGCCGACATCGACACCGTCGAGATCAACGAGGCCTTCGCCTCGGTCGTGTTGGCGTGGCAGCGCGAGCTCGGCATCGACAGCCTCGACAAGGTCAACCCCAACGGCGGCGCCATCGCCCTCGGCCATCCGGTCGGTTGCACCGGTGCCCGCCTGGTGACGACCGCGCTGCACGAGCTCGAACGCATCGACGCCACCAACGCCCTCGTCACCATGTGCTGCGGCGGCGGGCTCGGCACCGGCACGATCATCGAACGGCTGTAGCTCCGGCTCTAGCCGAACATCTCCTTCAGCAGCTTCTTGAGCCGAGGGTTCTCCTTGAGCCCTTCGCGGATCTGGGCCACGTCGCCGGCGCTCAGCATCAGCGGGTGGCGCTGCCACGCGCCCTTGAGGTTGTAGAAGCAGAACCTGATCGACTCGTCGCCGTCGTGGTCGCCGCCCTCGTAGCGCATGAGTTGGATGGCCGGTTCGGTCCACTCGCCGGTCCAGCAGACCTCTTCGACGATCTGCCCGCTCCCCCACTCGTACTTGAACGGCCTCGGTACTTTTCTCGCCATGGCGTCGAGGCTACGGCGTGTTTCCGAGCACCGCTCTGACCGCGGCTTCGAGGTCGGCGTCGTTGGCCACGTTGTCGAAGCGCTGCTTGACGATGCCGTCGCGGCCGACGACGAAGACCCACGGCTCCTGGGTGTCGCCCTGGCCGCCCTTGGGCTCGATCCACTCGGCGGCGGCGTCGTTGACGACCTTGTTGTCGAAGTCCTTCCAGACCTCGAGGTGGACGAAAGCCATGCGGTCGCCGTAGGTGTCCGCCAGCTTGGCGACCGAGTCGGTGATGGGGCCGCAGAACCGGCTCACGCAATAGACCGGGGTGGAGACGACGATCATCACCGGCTTGCCGGCGGCGATGGCGTCGGCGATCGAGGTGGCGTGGAGCTTGGCGTCGGGGATGGGCTGGCCGCCCGAGGCCCGGCTGTCGATCGAGCGGGGCTCGACCCCGGGCGCGCCGGCCACCGGGTTGGCCGTGCGGGGCGCGGGCTGGCCGGGGAACGGGACGCGCGGTTCGGCGTAGACCTCGAAGGGCGCGTTGCCGGTCGCCGTCTTGCCGTCGGCCAGCTTGGCGGTGATGGTCACGCCCCAGAAGCCGGCGGTGTCGAAGGTGACGGCGT
>JAXDPV010000221.1:0-6609 GCA_034668185.1 Actinomycetota bacterium | reverse complement strand
GGCCGACGCCTCCATCCTCCGTGACCGGCTCTCGGTCGCCCTCGCCCACCTGCCCCCGAAGTTGCGGGCGGTCGTCGTCCTGCGGGACGTCTACGACCTGCCCCACGAGGAGATCGCCGACGAGCTGGGCATCACCGAGGCCGCGGCCAAGGTCAGGCTCCACCGGGCCCGCAAGCAACTCCGCGAGCGCCTGTTCCCCTTGCGTGGAGAGGACGAAGCCCGTGCAGTGTGACGACATCGCCGAACTCCTCCCGGGCATCGTCGACGGCGGCCAGGTGGCCGACCGGCGCATCCAGACCCACGTCGAGTCCTGCCTCCGCTGCCAGGCCGAGCTCGTCAAGTACCGCAAGCTGCTCAAGGCCTTGCACCTCTTGCGCACCGAGGTCCTCGAGCCCGCCCCCGGGCTGTTGAGCGACATCCTCGCCGGCCTCGAGGCCGCCGGGGAGCGGCGGGCCGTGCGCTCGATGCTGAACGGCCGCACCGCGGCCTACGCCGGCGGGATCGCGGCCGCCACCGCCGCCGGCGCCGTGGGTGCGATCCTCCTCGCCCATCGGGTGCGGGGTCGCAAGCTCACCCTCGCCAGTTGACCTCCCGCTGAGCCCGTCCGGCAGGGTCGCTGCTACCCTTGGACGACCCGCAACCAGAGGGCAGTAGCTCAATTTGGCAGAGCACCGGTCTCCAAAACCGGCGGTTGGGGGTTCGAGTCCCTCCTGCCCTGCAACGCAGACCGCTTCTTGGAAAGGCGTCTTGTGAACCGACAGACCAAGCGCATGATGGCCAAGCAGGGCGCTAGCCCCGACGGCACCACTGCCGTCAAGGAGCGCCGTCAGCAGGTCGCGGCCCGCCGCACCGACATCAAGCGGGAGCGCACGTCGCCGACCGTATTCCTCCGGGAAGTGCGGGGCGAGCTCCGCCGGGTGGCGTGGCCGACCCGGGCCGAGGTCGTCAACTACTCGCTGATCGTGCTCTTCACCCTGGTGGTGCTCATCAGCCTGATCTTCGTCCTCGACTACGCCTTCGCCAAGGTGATCCTCTTCCTGTTCGCCGTCCCCAAATGAGTGAAGTGACCGACACCGTGACCGATGCCCTGAGTGATCTCCCCGAGCCCGAGCCCGAGCGCGAGCCGGAGCCCGACGTCGCGACCGAGGACGAGCTCTTCGCTACCGCCGACGACGCGCCGGAGGACGACGAGGACGAGGACGAAGAGCCCCCCTACGAGTCGCCCTACGACCGCCCCGGGGCCTGGTACGTGGTCCACACCTACGCCGGCTACGAGAACAAGGTCAAGCAGAACATGGCCTCGATGGTCAGCTCGCTGAACCTGGAGGATCGGGTCTTCGAGGTCGTGATCCCGATGGAGGACGTCACCGACTTCAAGAACGGCAAGCGGGTCGTCGTCCAGAAGAAGATGTTCCCCGGCTACCTGCTGGTGCGGGTCGACATGGACGAGAACGTCTGGTTCCACATCCGCAACACGCCCGGCGTCACCGGGTTCGTGGGCTCGGGCGCCAAGCCGATGCCGCTGTCCCGTCGTGACGTCGAGACGTTCCTGGCCGTCAAGCCCGAGGGCACCGAGTCGGCGCCCAAGAAGGCCCGCCCGTCCACGCTGTTCAGCGAGGGCGAGAGCGTGCGGGTGAAGGAAGGCCCGTTCGCCGACTTCACCGGCCAGATCAACGAGATCAACGAAGACCAGATGAAGCTCAAGGTGCTGGTCAACATCTTCGGCCGGGAGACCCCCGTCGAGCTCGGGTTCGACCAAGTCGCCAAGCTCTAACTAGAATCTCCCGGTCCCAAGCAAGGATTCCGAATGGCCAAGAAGCGCGTCATCACCACCGTCAAGATCCAGCTCCCCGCCGGGGCGGCCACGCCCGCGCCGCCGGTCGGTACCGCCCTCGGCCCCCACGGCGTCTCGACGCCCGAGTTCGTGAAGCAGTACAACGCCGCCACCGAGGGCCAGCGGGGCCAGGTGATCCCGGTCGAGATCACGATCTTCGAGGATCGCTCGTTCACCTTCGTGCTGAAGACCCCGCCGACGCCGGCGCTGCTGCGCCAGGCGGCCGGGCTCGACAAGGGGGCGGCCACCGCCGGCCGGGCCATCGTGGGCACGGTCACCCAGGCCCAGGTCGAAGAGATCGCCAAGACCAAGATGCCCGACCTCAACGCCAACGACCTCGAGGCGGCCAAGAAGCAGGTCGCCGGTACCGCCCGGTCGATGGGGATCAAGGTTTCTTAGTTCGTTGTCGTACGTCTGGACCGGGAGACCTCGCCCGGCCGACGTTTTCTTCTACTGAGGGAGGCTCTCCTATGCCGAAGCACGGAAAGAAGCTCACCGACGCCGAACGGCGCTACGACCGCCAGGCGTTCCACACGCCGGTCGAGGCCGTCGACCTGGTGAAGTCGCTGGCCCCGGCCAAGTTCGACGAGACCGTCGAGCTGGCCGTGCGCCTCGGCGTCGACCCCCGCCGGGCCGACCAGATGGTGCGCTCGACGGTGGCCCTGCCCTCGGGCACGGGCCGTTCGGTGCGGGTGGCGGTGTTCGCCGCCGGCCAGGCGGCCGAGGACGCCCGGGCCGCGGGCGCCGACATCGTGGGCGCCGACGACCTGGTCGAGCGGGTCAACTCCGGTCAGCTCGACTGGGACGTCTCGATCGCCACGCCCGACATGATGGCGTTGGTCGGTCGGGTCGGCCGCATCCTCGGGCCCCGCAACCTCATGCCGAACCCGAAGGCGGGCACGGTCACGCCCGACGTGGCCAAGGCGGTCGCCGAGGTCAAGGGGGGGCGGGTCGAGTTCCGCACCGACCGCTTCGGCAACGTCCACGTGCCCGTGGGCAAGGTCTCCTTCGACCGCAAGGCGCTGCTCACCAACGTGCGGGCCGTCCTCGACGAGCTCCAGCGCAACAAGCCGGCCGCGGCCAAGGGCAAGTACGTCCGGTCGGTGACGTTGGCCTCGACCATGGGGCCTGGCGTCAAGATCGACCCCAACGGCACCAAGATCACCGACGAGGATCTGGCCGCCGCCAGCGCCTAGTACGCTTTCGTTTTCGTTTCTCGCATCGCACAACCGAAGACCTCAGGTCGGCCCTTGGTTCGGGTCGGTAATGCCCTTCTTCGAGGGGCGCCTGACGAGGAGGTGAAATCATTTGGACAACCCGAGGCCTGAAAAGGTGGCCGTCGTCGATGAGGTGAAGGACCGCCTCCGTTCGGCCGACGCTGCCATTCTGACGGAGTACCGCGGTCTCAAGGTTGGTGATCTGTCGACGCTCCGCCGCTCCCTGCGGGAGTCGGGCGGCGACTACAAGATCTACAAGAACACCCTCGTTCGCTTCGCCGTGAAGGATCTCGGCCTGGACGAGCTGGAGTCCTTGCTGGTCGGTCCCACCGCCATCGCTTTCGTCGACGGTGACGCCGTCGGCGTGGCCAAGGCGCTGCGCGACTACGCCCGCACGAACCCCAACCTCGTCGTGAAGGGTGGCGTCCTGGGCGACAGCGTTTTGTCGGCCGCCGACGCCGCTGCCCTCGCCGACATTCCCCCCCGTGACGTGCTCCTGGCCCGCTTCGCCGGTCTGCTCGCTGCCCCCATGCAGCAGTTCGCCGGCCTGCTGGCCGCCGTGCCCCGCAACTTCGCCTATGGGCTCAAGGCCCTGATCGACCAAAAATCAACCGAGGAGTAAGAACGAGATGCCCGCAACCAAGGAAGAGATCCTCGACTCGATCGCCACCATGTCGGTGCTCGAGCTGAGCGAGCTGCTGAAGGAATTCGAAGACAAGTTCGGCGTCACCGCGGCGGCCCCGGCCGCCGTGGCCGCCGCCCCCGCCGGCGGTGCCGGTGGCGCCGCGGCCGAGGCCGAGGAGGAGAAGGACGAGTTCGACGTCATCCTCACCGGTGCCGGCGACAAGAAGATCCAGGTCATCAAGGAGGTCCGCACGCTGACCTCCCTCGGCCTGAAGGAAGCCAAGGACCTGGTCGACGGCGCCCCCAAGGCCGTCCTCGAGAAGGTCAACAAGGAAGAGGCCGAAAAGGCCAAGGCCCAACTCGAAGCCGCCGGCGCCACCGTCGAAGTCAAGTAGCGCTTTGCCGTTTGGGCAGCGTCAGTACGCCATTGCGTACTGACGCTGCCCAAACGGGTTTTGTCAGACGGGGATGAGCTCGACGTGGGTGCCGATGGCCTCGGCCAGTGGGCGCAGGTCGTCGGGGTCGGACGTGAGGATGAGGTCGTCGTCCTCGGCGAGGAGCACGAGGGCGGCGTCGATCACGTCGCTGGCGTCGGCGGCGCGAAGCAGGTCGCCGGTGAGGCGCCCGAGCGAGTCGTCAAGGGGCACGACGTCGACCCCGCGAAGGTGCCTGGCCAGGAGCGCCTGGCGAGGGCCGCCTCCGCGCCACACCTGACCGATCACCCCGCCGTGGGTGACCGGCACCCGGCCGGCGGCAACCTCGCGTTTCAGCAGAGCGACCACCGTTGGGTTGCCCCGCTCGACCGCAAGGAACGCTCCGGCGTCGAGGATGACGCTCACTCGGGCGTCCGGCCGCGCACCACGATCGCCCGTGACCGAGCCTCGCGAATGAGCTTCTCGGCTTCCTCGTCGGTGACGACGCCGTGCTTCGCCTCGTACTCGTCGATGAACTCGGCCATGGCGGCCAACCGGTCGGCGTGACCGAGTTGGCGCCTGAGCGCGTCGTTGACCCACGCGCTCAGGCTCTCCGCCCGGCCATCGTGGACTCGGCGCTGGATGGCGGCCAACAGGTCGGGGTCGATGGTCACCGAGAGCCGTTGCTTGGTTGTCATACTTCCATTGTATGCGACTACCACGGCTATGCTACTCCTTTTTTAGGATTGGCTCTCGGCCAGGAGGTCGGCGAGGGCGCGTTCGGTGTCGTGGACGCCGTCGGCGGCGTCGAGGCCTTCCTTGCCGACCTTCATGAGGTCGCCGGCCAAAGGGGCGAGGGCGGCGATGTCGAGGAGGGCGGCGAGGGCGTCGCGGTGGGCGACGTCGGCGGCGAGGTCGCGGAGGTCGCCGGCGACGAAGAAGCCGGAGGTCAGGTGGCCGAGGGCCCGGGCGCCCTCGGCCCAGCCGTTGTCGTAGCCACGCTCGTCGAAGGCACCGAGCAGCAAACCGTCGAGGAAGCCGGTGACGACGTCGGTGCGGCGGGAGCGGTCGGGGAAGGCGAGGGTGTCCAGCGCAGAGTCCAGGCCGTCGGGGTGACGCACGACCGCGGCGCAAGGCGACGACGTCATCACCGCCGACGGATAGAGGCCGCGCACCCGCACTGCCAAGGGGAAGAAGGCGAGGCGCAGCTCGTCGCGCTGAGCCGGGGTCAGGAACCGCAGCCCCGGGCCGAAGCGAGAACCGAGGGCCAGCACCGCCGAGGTGGCGTCGCCGTCGGACAACCGGTCGACCCACGAAGGCCCCGACGAGTCGGCGGCCTCGAACGACGAGCCCACCCGCCCGACCCATCGGTCGACCGCAGCGCACCGGCCGGCGAACGAGGCCACGTCGGCGGCCAGCGACGGAGCCGACGAAGCCAGGCGCCGGCAAGAAATCGACAGTTCGTCGTCCATGGCCAGGGCGGCCCGCGCGTACCGACTCAGGGCGAACGGCTGCGCTCCGGACAACATGAAACATCATCAAAATGCAGAAAAGAAACGCCGTCAACACCGCCGAATGCTTGACCTCGACCCCCCGCCCGCCTTACCCTCTCCGCAGCCGCCCGGATCGAGGGGTTGTCTTTCTCCGCGTGCGTGTCTATGCTGGCGGGTTGCCGATGCCCGCTGCCCAGCGCCCCCTTGCTTCAGCATTTCTGCAAACGCGCCCGAGTAGCGAAAACACGGCCTCCCTGCTGCCCTCGTAGGAGGAACCGTTGCCTTCACGTCCCGTTGTCCGGGAACGTTTTTCGTTCGCCAACATCGATGAGGTCTTGCCCCTGCCTGACCTGATCGCCATCCAGCGCGACTCCTTCAAGTGGTTCCTCGACCGGGGCCTGGCGGACACGTTCCGCGACATCAGCCCGATCGAGGACTTCACCGGCCAACTCCGGCTCGAGCTGGAGTTCGACCCGGAGGATCCCGACCTGCGCCCGCCGCCGAAGTTCACGGTGGAGGAGTGCAAGGAGAAGGACATGACCTACAGCGCGCCGATCTTCGTGCGCGCCCGGTTCATGAACGCCACCACCGGCGAGATCAAGGAGCAGACCGTCTTCATGGGGGACTTCCCGATGATGACGGACAAGGGCACGTTCATCATCAACGGCACCGAGCGGGTGGTCGTGAGCCAGCTCGTCCGCAGCCCGGGCGTCATCTTCCAGCCCGGCCGCGACGCCAAGACCTACGCCACCGGCACCATCCACCCCTACCGCGGTGAGTGGATCGAGTTCGACGTGGAGGCCAAGCCGGGCAAGGACGTCACCGCCGGCACCCGGGTTGCCCGCAAGCGCCGCCTCAGCCTGTTCGTCCTCATCCGGGCCCTCGGCTTCGGCGAGGAGGAGTACCCCGGCTTCCTCGAGAACTTCGTCCGCCACTTCGACTTCCTCGAGGGCCAGTGGGAGAAGGAGCGCGAGCTCGCCCCCACCCGGGAAGAGGCGCTGGTCGAGATCTACAAGCGGGCCCGCCCC
>JAXDPV010000220.1:0-15250 GCA_034668185.1 Actinomycetota bacterium | reverse complement strand
CCCGCCCTCTTCGGTGAGGCCATGGACGACGTCGGATGGGACGCAGTCGGGGCACGGGTCGCGTCGCACGACGCCGACGAGCTCGTGGATCGGGCGGCCTTGCTCGGCCTGGCCGTGGCCGGCGTCGGCCGTGAGGTGGGGCCGTTCGCGTCCCGGCGATTGTCGGAGGGAGCCGGGCCCGGCACGACCGAGGGCGTGTTCGTCCTCGACCTGACCGCGCTGTGGGCCGGGCCCCTCTGCACCCACCTCCTGGCCGCGGCCGGGGCCCGGGTGGTGAAGGTCGAGTCGCGCAGCCGACCCGACGGTGCCCGCCTGGGCAACGAAGCGTTCTACCGGCTCCTCAACGCCGGCAAGGAGAGCGTGGCCGTCGACCTCGACGACGACCGCGACCGCGCCTTGCTCCGCGAGCTGTCGGCCCGGGCCGACGTGGTGGTGACGTCGTCGCGCGCCCGGGCGGTGGAACGGCTCGGGCTCGCCGTCGAGGAGGCGAAGGTCTGGACCGCGATCACGGCCTACGGGTGGGACGACAACCGCATCGGCTTCGGCGACGACGTGGCCGCCGGGGCCGGTTTGGTGGCGTGGAACCCGGCCGACGGACGGCCCCGATTCGCGGCCGACGCCATCGCCGACCCGCTGTGCGGCCTGGCCGCGGCCAAGGCCACCATCGAGGCCGTGCGCGCCGGCGGGCGCTGGTTCGTGGACGCCTCGCTGTGCGGCGCGGTCCTTCAGGCCGGGGTCTCCGACAGCCCGGCCCACGCCGCCGAGCGCACCGGCGACGGCTGGGTCGTCGACGGCGAGCCCGTGCGCGAACCGCAAGCGCGCCCGCCGACCGGGGAGGCCAGGCCCCTCGGCGCCGACACCGAGCGCGTGCGGGCCGAGGTGACGGCGTGAGCGACCTCCTCCTCCGCCGGGCGTCGGTCGGGCCCGGGCGCGTGATCGACCTACTCGTGCGCGACGGCCGCATCGCCGAGGCGGCACCGGGCGCCGGCGGCGGCGACGTCGAGGTCGTCGACCTCGAAGGGCGCCCCACCCTGCCCGGCCTCGTCGACCACCACACCCACCTCTTCGCGTTGGCGGCGTCGTGGACCTCGGTCGATTGCAGCCCGGCCGCGCTCGAGGCCGCGGGCGGGCTGGTCGCGACCTTGCGGGCGGCCCGCGAGCGCGTCGGCCGCGGCTGGGTTCGTGGCATCGGCTACGACATGGTGGCCAGCGGCGCCATCGACCGCACCGACCTCGACCGCGCCAAGGCCGGCCCCGTCCGCATCCAGGACCGCACCGGCATCTTCTGGGTGCTCGACTCCGCTGGTCTCGCTTTGGTGGTGGCCGATTCCAATGAGCGGCCCGAAGAGGTAGCCGTCGACGGCGCCGGCCGGCCAACCGGCGTCATCCGCCGGGGCGACCGCTGGCTACGTGGCCGCCTGGTCGAGGAGCCGCCCGACCTTCACCAGGTCGGCGAATGGCTGGCCCGGCGGGGCGTCACCGCCGTCACCGACGCCGGCGCGACCAACACCGACGACGACGTCGCCACCCTCCGATCGGCCGGCCTGCCCCAACGGATCACCGTCATGACCGGCAACCCCTCGCCCCCGGCCGGGGGCGTCGGCCCGGTGAAGTTGGTCCTCGACGGCGACCGCCTGCCCGACCTGGCCGACCTGCAATCGAAGGTCATGGCGGCCCACGACGCGGGCCGGGCCGTCGCCGTCCACGCCGTCGACCCCGAATCGGTGGTGCTGGCCCTGGCCGCCGGCCTCGGCCCCGGCGACCGCATCGAGCACGCCACCCACGTCCCCGACGACGTGGTGCCGCTCATGGCCAACGCCGGCGTGACCGTCGTCGTGCAACCAGGCCTGGTCGAGACCCGGGGCGACCGCTACCTCGAAGAGGTGCCGGCCCGAGAACACCACGAGCTCCACCGACTCAAGTCGTTCCTCGACGCCGGCATCCACGTCATGGGCGGCAGCGACGCGCCCTTCGGCCCGGCCGATCCGTGGCGACACATTGCCGCCGCGGTCCGAAGGAGAACGAGCACCGGCGTGGCCTTCGGGCCGGGCGAATCGCTGCCGGCGATCGAAGCCCTACGCCTCTATCTGGGCCCGCCGCTCGAACCGGGCGCCGCCGCCGATGTCGCCGTCCTCGACGCAACCTGGGACGACCTCGCCGACGACCCCGCGGTCGCCATGACGTTCGTGGGCGGCCGCCGGGTCAGATGAAGTCGCCGGCGTTCTTCCTGAACTTCGCCAGCAGGCGGATGAGGGTCTTGGTCTCGGCGTCGGTCAGGCCGGTGAAGCCAACCGAGACCTCGACCACGGCATCGGTCGCTTCCTTGACCACCCGCCGGCCCTCTTCGGTGATCTCGGCCAGGATGGCCCGCCGGTCGGTCGGGTGCGGCACCCGCTTCACCAGCCCCTGGGCATCGAGCCGGTCGATGATGTTGGTGACCGAAGCCGGGTGGATCATCAACCGCTCGCCCATCTTGCCGAGGGGCAAGCTCCCGTTCTGGGTGAACGACAGCAGGACCAGCGCCTCGTAACGGGCGAAGGTCAGGCCGAACTCCTTCACCGCCTCGTCCACGCTGGCCAGGATGATCTGCTGGGCCCGCATGATGGACGTGGCCGCCGCCATGGGCGAACCGCCGTCCCACCGCGCGTCCCATTGGCGCTTGGCTTCCAGGATTGGATCGAACTTGAGCGTCACCACAGGGCTCCCTCCGGAACGCTCAGAATATCAGGGGTCAGAGCATTAACTGGGAATCCTCGGAGGAAATACGGGACGGGCGTGGCCGCCCGGGTTGTCCCGTATCGCTCCCCGCTCGAGGAGGCCCCGGATGGAGTCGTCGTCGAACGCCGCGTCCCTGAGCACGGGCGCGGTGTGCTCGCCGACTTCCGGTGGCGGCCATTCGAGGTGGACGTCGAGGTCGCCGAAGTCCCACAACTTCCCCACCTGTTGGAGCGTCCCGTAGACCGGGTGGGGATAGGCAACCGACAACCCGAGCGAAGCGTTGAGGTCGTCATCGAAGAACGGACCGTACTGCGCCTCGCGAACCCGTTCGGCGGGCACACCGGCGGCGTCCCAACGGGCGAGCACGTCGTCGACCTTCATCGACCCGACGGCCGCTTCGAGCGCAGCCGCGTCTTCGACCCCGATAGCGGCAACCGCGGCGGCCGCGGCCGCCGGCGTCCTGGCCGCGAGGGCGACCCAACCGTCGGCGGCGGCGAAGAGGCGCAACGTCGGCGACACGCCATAGAGCCCGTGGTCGAGCGGGGGGAACGGGCTCAGCGAACCGTCGGCCTCCAGGTGGAGCTCGCTCATGGTGAGCAACCCGCCGCCGAGAATCGAGCCGGCCACGGCCTGGCCGGAACCGGTGGTGAACCGGCCGTAGAGCGCGAGCAAGGTGGCGATCAGCGACTGGAGCGCGCCCTGGTAATCCATCATCCCGAAGACGTGCCACATCGGCGGGTTGCCCTCGCCCGCGCCCGCGACCTCCCACCCGCACTGCGATTGCGCGAGTTGGTCGAAGCCGGGCCAGTTGGCCCGCGGCCCCTCGGGGCCGTAGTTGCTCACGTGGGCGAACACGATGTCGGGTTTGATCGCCCGCAGCGAGTCGTAGTCGATGCCGAGGCGGCGGGCCGCGGGCAGGCGCACGTTGTGGTGGACCACGTCGGCCGTGCGCACCAATGCCTCGACCACCGCCGGGGCGTCGGGCGACTTGAGGTCGAGGGCGATGGCCCGCTTGCCCCGTTGGCAGCCGACGAACACCGACTCGGGGTTGCGCATCGGCTCGCCCGTCGGGTTCTCGATCTTGATGACGTCGGCGCCCAGGTCGGCCAGCAACATGGCCGCGTAGGGCCCGGCGAGGAACTGCCCGAAGTCGAGCACCCTGATGCCCTCGAGCGGGTACTTCTCCCCCGCCCCCTCGCCTTCGTTGCTGACTTGTATGCCAGATGTGGCAGACAACTCAGCAATGGACGAGAGGATGGCGTCGCGATCGGCGTCGAGGGCCGGCGCCGGGCCCTGCACCCGGGCGGGCGGGGACACGTGGAAGCCGACGCCAACCTGGCGGGTTGGGCCGCGCAAGGGGTCGTCGATGTCGATGAGGTAGCCGTTGACGTCGGCCTGCCCGTCGCCGAACACCACGCCGGGCGGCACCGCCGCCTGCACCGCGCAGTCGTTGGCCCACAGGTCGTCGAGCCACTCCTGCGACGGCCGCTGGAGGAAGGCGAAGCGGTTGGCCCCGAGGTTCGGGTAACGGCCGGCGGCGGCCAGCGTCGAGGTCTCGGCGGCGTTGAGCTCGGCGCAGCGCTCGGGCCCGATCTCGGCCAGCGTCTTGGCCATCAGCGGCGTGTCGTCGACCGCCGACATCACGTGCAGCCACACGCCGTCGCCGCATTCGAACAGCGTCGTCGGCCGGTACTTGTCGGGCCCTGGCGTCATCTCCGGCGACGGGTTGGTGGCGCGCGACCACCGCATCATGATCTGCGACAGCCCGCCTTGATGGAGGCTGGTGTGGGCCGCGCCGCCACGCCCGGTGCGGGCGCGATGGATCAACCGAGCGAGGATGCCACCGGCGACGAGATAGGCGGTGCCGTAGGTGGCCAGCGGGTAGCGCAGGTAGATCGGCCCCTTGCGGGCGCCGCCCTGCGCGTCGAGCAAGCCGATGGACGCCTCGGCCAGCACCGGGTCGTTGGCCCGGTCCTCGTCGGGGTGGCCGACGGGCGCCCGCCGTTGCGCGCACACCACCAGGCGGGGATGGCGCTCGGCCAAGGTCGCGTCGTCGATGCCGAGGGCCTCGGCCGAAGCCCGGCTCTCCTGGTGGACGAGCACGTCGGCGCCGGCCACCAACTGGTGGAGCACCTCGACGTCGGCCGGCGACGACGGGTCGAGGACGATGGAGCGCTTGCTCCGGTTCCACGTGACGAACCCCGGCTCCTGCCGCGTCCAGTCGCCGCCCGGGGGCTCGACCTTGACGACGTCGGCGCCGGCCTCGGCCAGCATCAACGTGGCCACCGCCGAAGCGACGCCCTGGGTCATGTCGACGACGCGGACCCTGTCGAGGATCCCGCCCGCGGTCACGGACGCTCTCGGCTCTTGCGCCTCGAGATCTTGGCCGCCTCGGTTGACGGCTTGTCGAGCAGTTGCACCGACTGGCCCTCGAGCTTGGGCCCGTGCTGGTGGAGGTGGCAATGCACGGTCGCACCCGCGGGGGTGACGTAGGCCGGCGGCTCCTCGACCGAGCAGATGTCCATGACGAACGGGCAGCGGGTGCGGAAGCGGCACCCCGAAGGCGGGTTGGCCGGCGAGGGGATGTCGCCCTGGATCGTCAGCTTCGTCCGGGCCCGTTGCACGACCGGGTCGGGGATCGGGATGGCCGACAGCAGGGCCGCGGTGTAAGGGTGGGCCGGCTGGGTGTAGACGACGTCGGCCGGGCCCCGCTCGATGATCTTGCCGAGGTACATCACCGCGATGTCCTGGCTGATGTGCTGCACGACCGAGAGGTCGTGGGCGATGAACAGGTAGGCGACGCCCAGCTCCTGCTGCAGGTCCTGCAACAGGTTGATCACCTGCGCCTGGGTCGACACGTCGAGGGCGCTGACGGGCTCGTCGAGCACGAGCAACCGGGGCTCGACGGCGAGGGCGCGGGCGATGGCCGCACGCTGCAACTGCCCGCCCGAGAGCTCCGACGGGTAGCGGTCGAGATAACCACGGGACAAGCCGACGAGGTCGAGCAGCTCGGCCGCCCGCTTGGCCCGGTCCTTGGTCCCGGTCTTGAAGTGGGTCTGCAACGGCTCGCCGACCGACTCCACGATCGGTGCCTGCGGATCGAACGACGAGTACGGGTCCTGGAAGACCATCTGGGCGTTGCGTCTGACCTTGCGCAGGGCCTCGCCCCGCAGCGAGGTCACGTCGGTGCCACAGAGCTCGATCTTCCCCTCGGTGACGTCGACCAGCCGCATGAGCAGGCGGGCGATCGTGCTCTTGCCCGAGCCCGACTCGCCGACGAGGCCGACGGCCTGGCCCTCGCTCACGTCGAGGCTGACGCCGGCCACGGCCTCGACCGAGAGGCGCTTGGCCAACAGCGATCGCCGGGGCAGCGGGTAACGCTTCACCACATCGGTCAGCGTGGCGACCTTGGTGACGACCTCGGTCTTCACCGCCGGTCCGTGGGACGCCTGGCCGTTCATCGTGATGCTCACCGCTTCTCCTTGACCCGCTCGGACGCCAGCGCGTCTCCTGCGGTACCGATCAACGACAGGCTGCTGCTCAACGGGCACCTGACCCGGCCGCCGCCCGACCTGGTGTCCAGCTCGACGGCGCCGCCCCGGCACGCGTCGGTCGCGTACTCGCAGCGCGGGTGGAACCGGCAGCCGTTGGGGAAGGCGTGGGCCATCGGCACCATGCCCCGGATGATCGTGAGCCGGTCGGCGTCGCCGTGCAGTCGCGGCATGGCCCCGAGCAGGCCCTCGGTATAGGGGTGCTGCGGCCGCCGGAACACGTCGGCGGCGTCGGACTCCTCGACGATCTGGCCGGCGTACATCACGGCCACGCGGTCGGAGATGTCGGCGATCACACCGAGGTCGTGGGTGACGAAGAGCATCGCCATCTTCAGCTCCCGCTGCAGCTCGCGCAGCAGGTCGAGGATCTGGGCCTGGACGGTCACGTCGAGAGCGGTGGTGGGCTCGTCGGCGATGAGCAGCGACGGGTTGCTGGCCAGCGCGGTGGCGATCATCACCCGCTGGCGCATACCCCCGGAAAGCTGGTGGGGATAGGAGTCGATGCGCTCGGCCGCGGCCGGGATCTGCACCAGGTCGAGCAGCTCGACCGACCGCTTCCTGGCGTCGGACTTGGAGATGTCGGCGTGGTTGCGCTGGGCCTCGATCAGGTGGTGGCCGACGGTGAAGGCCGGGTCGAGCGAGGTCATCGGGTCCTGGAAGATCATCGAGATCCGCCGGCCCCGCACCTCCCGCATCGACTTCAAGGGCAGCGCCAGCAGGTCGGTGCCCTCGAGCAGCACCTGGCCCTCGGTGATGAGCCCGGGGGGCGAAGGCAGGAGGCGCATGATCGACAGCGCGGTCACGCTCTTGCCCGAGCCGCTCTCGCCCACGAGGCCGAGGACCTCGCCGTGGTTGATCGAGAACGAGAGGTTCTCGAGCACCCGCACCTGGCCCCGCTCGGTGGCGAACTCGACGGTGAGGCCCTTGACCGCCAGCAGGGTCGAGGTGTCCGGGGCCGGAACCTCGGCGGGCGCCTTCTCCCGGAAGACCGTGGTCAGGCCGCGGCGCTGCGAACGGCCCTTGGGTCCGCTTCGGGCCACGCCGAGCGCGTCCCGCAAGCCGTCGCCGAGGGTGTTGAAGGCGAGGACGGTCAGTGCAATGGCGATGCCGGGGATCACGACCTGCCACGGGTTGGTGAACAGCGCGGTGTCATAACCCTCGCGGAGCATGTTGCCCCAGCTCGGCGTGGGCAGCCTGGTGCCGAGGCCGAGGTAGCTCAGGCCGGCTTCGGCTAGGAGCACGCCGCCGAGCATTACCGTGCCCTGCACGATCAGCGGCGAGGCCACGCTGGGCAGCACCCGCTTGGCCATCACCCGCCAGTCACGCGTGCCGATCGCCTTGGAGGCCTCGACGAACGTCTCCTCCCGCACGGCGAGTGCCTGCCCGCGGGTGACCCGGGTGAGGCCGGGGACGACCACGACGGTCAGGGCGTACATGGCGTTGGTGGTACCAGGTCCGAGGATGCCGGCCACGGCCATGGCCAGGACGAGCGGCGGGAAGGAGTTCCCGGCCTCGGCCAGCCGCATGATCAGGTAGTCGATGCGGCCGCCCTTGTACCCGGAGAACAGGCCGAGCGGGATGGCGATCACGCTGGCCGCGGCCACGACCGACACGCTGATGCGGAGCGACACCCGGGCGGCGAAGACCAGCCGGGTGAAGGTGTCGCGCCCGAGGGCGTCGGTGCCGAGGAGGTGGTGCCGCGAGGGCGAGCCGAGCAGCAGCCCGGGATCGCGGTCGGCGAAGCCGTAGGGCGCGATCACGTTGGCGAACACCGCGACGATCACCACGGCGATGAGGTAGACGATGGCCATCACGGCCAGCGGGTTGCGCGCCAGGCGCTTCACCACCCGCTTGCGGCGGGACATCATCACCGGCGGGAGCTCGTGGTCGGCGGCCGGGTCGAGGAGTGCGGTTTCGAGTACGGCCATCTCAGCTCACCCGGATCTTGGGGTTCAACAGGCCGTAGCTGATGTCGATGCCCATCGACACGACCGTTTGGCAGACGACGAACAGGAGGGTGACGGCCTGGACCACGGGCACGTCCCGGCCGACGATGCCGGTGAGGATGTAGGGGCCGATGCCGGGGATCGAGAAGATCTGCTCGACGATGACGGCGCCTCCGAGGAGGCCGGCGATCTGGAGGCCGAAGACGGTGACGGCCGGCATGGCCGCGTTCTTCAGCGCGTGCTGCATCACGACCCGCTTGGGCGTGCCGCCCCGGGCCCACGCCGCCCGGACGTAGTTCGAGTCGAGCACGTCGATCATTGCCGCCCGGAGCTGGCGGATCATCACCGAGCCGAGGACGCCGCCGAGGGTCACCGCCGGAAGCAGCACGTGGCGCGCCCACTCCCATGGGTTGTCGGTGAATCGGGTGAACCCGAGTATTGGTAACCATTGTCGTTCGACCCCGAGCAGGATCACGAGGATGATCGCCAGCACGAAGTTCGGGAGCGACAAGCCGATGCCCGCGGTGATGCGGGCGACGTTGTCGACGCCGTGCCCGGGACGGATGCCGGCGACGAGGCCGAACGGTATGCCGATCAAGAGGGCCACGATGGCGGCGGCCACCACGACGCTCATCGTCACGGGGAACCGCTCCTTGATGCCGTCGATCACCCGCTCGTGGGAGTAGCGCGACTCGCCGAGGTCGAGGCGGACGGCGTCCTTCAACCAGTACCCGTACTGGACGGCCAGCGGCCGGTCGAGGTGGTACTGCTTCGTGATCCGTTGGATGTCGGCGTGCGAGGCATCGGGGCCGCCGATGGCGCGGGCCGGGTCGCCGGGCACGAGGGTGATGAGCATGAAGACGGCGATGGAGACGAGGAGCAACAGGGGAATGACCCCGAAGACCCGCCGGAGGACGAAGCGTGCCATGTTGGCCTCAGTCGGACGACGGCAAGGGCTTGGCGCCCTTGATCGTCATCGCTCGGCCGTCGCAGGTCAGCAGCCCCGAGCCGGCGCGGGTGCAGAGCAACTCGACCCCTGAGTCGGTGTCGACGTAGCGCTTGCCGAGCTGGATCGGCTCGCCGTCGGCCGCTGCCGTCGAGGGCGCCTCCGTACCGGTGACCTCGGTCAGCGGCGAGCCGGAACATGCGAGCTCGACCTCGGTGGACGGGGGCCGGACGACGATCAGCTCGGCGTCACCAGCCGCACGGAGCCGGAGCCCCGGCTTCAACAGTTGTCCCATCAGGGTGCGTGTCCTCGGGAGAGAAAGCGGACAGAACGGGTACAGCCGAGGCAGGGGGCCCGGTGGGGCCCAGGCCCCCTGCCTCGGATCGATGGACTACTTGGTCATGTAGAAGTGCCACGACGGGAGGTACCCGTCGTTGGTGTCGCCGCTGAAGCCCTTGACCTTCTTGGTGTGGGCCACGAGGCGGACCGGGTTGGCGATACCGACGAACGGCAGGTCGGTATACACCGCGTTCTGGAAGTCGACCCACGCCGCCTTCATCTCGGCCTGCGTGGCCTGCGGGTTCTGCGTCCTCAGGTAGGTGGAGGCAACGCCCGGGTTGTCGTACTTGCACGGGTTGCCGACGCCACCGTTGATGATGAAGGCGCTGACCGAGGTCGGGATCGAGCCACCACCGGAGTACACGTTCCAGTCGACTTTCTGGATGTCGGTGAAGGAGTTCTGGCTCTGGTAGATCTCCACGTCGAGCCCGATGGCCTTCATCTGGTCCTGGAACGTCTGGGCGATGGCGGCCTCGAGGGGCGTGCTGTTGGTGATGAAGGTGATCTTCGTCCCCGGTGCCACCCCGGCCGCGGCCAGCGATGCCTTAGCCTTGTCGAGGTCGTAGCCGTAGGGCGTCGGGACCGACTGGAACCAGTCGTTGGCCGCCGACAGGAATTGGGCGTTGGCCTTGCCGAAGCCCTGGTATGCCGACTTGATGTAGTCGTCACGGTTCAGGGCGTAGGCGATGGCCTTCCTGGCCTCGAGGTTGTTGAACGGCGCCTTGTTCGTGCAGAACTGGTAGAAGGAGGTCGGCAGCTCCGGCAGGATCTCCTCGACGTCGATGCCGCGGCCGCGGAGGCCCTTGACGTCGGCCGGGTTGACGATGGCGTAGTCGATCACGCCGCCGGCGAGGGCGGTGACCCTGGGGGCACCGGCCTGCACGTGGATGAAGTCCACGCCGCCGAGCACCTGGCCGTCCTTGTTCCAGTATCCGTCCCACTTGCGCAGCTCGAGCTTCTGGCCGGGCTGATGGGACTTGAAGGCGTAGGGGCCGGCGCCGGCGTTGACCGGCGTCTCGTTCATCTTGGCGTCGCCGATGGCCTTGGCCACCGTCGGCGAGACGACACCGAGGCCGGCGGCCGAGGAGTAGAGCAGGCGGTCACGCCAGTCGCCGGCGATGTCCGACTTGAGGTGGACGATGACCTTGTCGTCGCCGATGGACTCGACCGAGTCCATGGCGGCGATACCGGCCACCTTCGTCATCTGCGACGACGGCCTGGCGATCACCCGGTCCCACGAGAACTTGACGGCGTCGGCGTTGAACGGCGTGCCGTCCTGGAACTTCACGTCGTGGCGCAGCGTCAGCTCGACGGTCCTGGCGTTCGGGAACTTCCACTCCGTCGCCAGGCCGGGCTCGTAACCGCGGCTCGAGTAGTGGACCATCGAGTCGTACATCAGGTTGATGAAGTTCTCCGGGAAGGAGTTGTAGCGGGACGGGTCAAAGTACGACCCGAGGCCGTTCACCAGGTCCTGGCCGACGCGGATGATCGCGTTCGGATCGGCGCCCACGGGCGGCGCGGTGACCACTGTCTTCGGCTTGGCCGTGGTCGCCGGCGGCCCGACGACGGGTGCGGCGGCGGCGGTGGTGGTCGTGGCCTCGGTCACGACGCTGGTCTCGACGGCGGTGGTGGTGGTCGTCGCAACCGACTTGATGGCCTGCTTCGGCTTGCCACCTCCACCGCAAGCGGCCAGCAACACCATGGACAGTGTGACGATCGCCGTAATGGCTGTCGTCCTCTTCTTCATCGCAGGTCTCCTTCAAGGGACGGACTCCGTTGGACGCGGCTTCCTCGACGGACACACCGGCCAAAGGGCGACGATGACGATGCCGGCGACCGGCGACGAAGGACGGCGCGGGGCTCGAAGCCACTCGTCCGTCCAACCTCCCGCCCTTGCACCATTGGTCTCCCCCCGTGCCGACGGTCATCGACTGACCCGCCGATCATGCGAGGGAGCGGGACATGTCCGCGCCAGACCCTCGAAACGTCACCATAGTTTGAGGACCGACAATTGTCCATCCCGTGTTCGGAAATCTTTGTACCTGAGATTTATTCAGAAATCAGCCTGTGAGCAGAATTTTCCTCACGAAAGGGTTGCCAACCGGCGGCCAGTCTATTTTGATATGCAATAATCAATCCGCTCGATCGAGCTAGCGCGTCGCCCACCGGGGACGACGCCGGAGGGGGATCCGAATGTCGTCCACGTCCACCAGGCGTACCCGTTTCGCAGTCGCTACCGCGGCAGTCGCGATCGTCGCTCTCGTTGCTTCCTTCCAACTGCCGGCGTCGGCCAGAACCCCAGAGGGCGACGGCTACTGGCTGGCGGCCAAGGACGGCGGCATCTTCACCTTCGGGAACCTCGGCTTCTACGGCTCGACCGGTGACCAGAAGCTCAACAGCCCGATCGTCGCCATGGGCGCCCATCCCACCAAGGAGGGCTACTGGCTCGTGGCCAAGGACGGCGGCATCTTCGCCTTCGGCGGCGCCGAGTTCTTCGGGTCGCTCGCCGGCGAGCCCCTCGGCTCCCCCATCGTCGGCATGGCAGTGACGCCGACAGGCAAGGGCTATTGGATGGTGGCCGCGGACGGCGGCATCTTCGCCTTCGGTGACGCCGGGTTCTTCGGCTCGATGGGCGGCCGCGAGACGACCGCACCGGTCGTCGGCCTGGCGCCGACGCCGAGCGGCAAGGGCTACTGGATCGCCACCTCCGACGGCAACATCTTCACCTTCGGCGACGCCGTCTTCCGTGGCTCCCGCCTCGGCCGTGACCTCAACGCCCCGATCATCCAGATCGTGGCCACCCGCACGGGCTCGGGCTACTACATGATGGGCAGCGACGGCGGCGTGTTCGCCTTCGGCAACGCCGAGTTCTACGGCTCGACCGGCGCCATGAAGCTCACCAAGCCCCTCGTGGCCATGGGCCTCACCGGCACCGGCAAGGGCTACGCCCTGATCGCGGCCGACGGCGGCGTCTTCAACTACGGCGACAGCGTCTTCTACGGCTCGACCGGCGACATCGCATTGAACGCCCCCATCCTGGGCGGCGCCATCGGCTTCCGTCCGTAGCCGGCAAGCCGGGGCGGGGCGGGGCAGATGCGGGTGAAGGCGTACGAGGAAGTGGCCCGCCGGGTCGCGGCCGATCTGGCCGCGGCCGGCGTGGCCGACGGCACGCTGCTCGACAGCGAGACCGAGATGGCGGCCAGGTACGCCGTCGGCCGGAGCACGGTGCGGGAAGCGCTGCGCCTGCTCGAGACGTGGGGCGTGATCAAGATGCGGGTCGGGCGCAACGGAGGCCCCGTCGTCCAGCACCCCAACCCGACCGACATCGGCGACCACCTCGGCGTCATCATGCAGTTCGCCGGCGCGTCGCTCGCCGACCTCCTCGATGTCAGGGCCGTCCTCGACGTGCAGGTGGCGGTGCTGGCAGCCAAGCGGGCCACGCCGGAAGAGGTCGTCGCGCTGCGAGAGGCCGTCGAGGAGATGGGCCGGCACGTCGACGACGGCCAGTCCTACCTCGAGCTCAACGCCCGCTTCTTCCAACTGCTCGGCACTGCTTCGCGAAACCACGCGCTGCAAGTGCTGCTCGAGTCGGTGATCGCCATCAGCAGCCGGATCCTGCAGAAGTTGGCCGACCAACCCACGTGGCGGGCCCTGTCCGTCTCCCTTCGCCACGGCATCGTCGATGCCATCGCGGAGGGCGATGCCGTCGCCGCCGGTGAGCGCATGGAGCAGCTCCGGGCGACGGTGAAGTCTTGGTACGAGGAACTCCACGAGGAGGCGATGCTCCGACCGATCGACGTGCTCTCCGTGACAACGCCGTTGGCCCTTGACGCGACTTCAGGGCCGGACTACCTTCGTAAAATCGTTTGATGTCCTTCAATTGGGCATCCAAGTGAATCCCAGGGGGTTCCCGCAGTGGACATGAACGACCTCATCCTCGTCAGTACGGATGACCACATCATCGAGCCGCCGGACATGTTCGACGACATGCTGCCGAAGAAGTTCCAAGACCGCGCACCGCGTGTCGTCGGCGACAACAAGATGGGCTTCAACTGGACCGTCGACGGCCACGAAGCCAAGCAGCTCGCGCTGGCGGCCACCGCCGGCCGTGGCGTTGGCGGCCGGGCCCAGCAGCTCCACGACGAGCCCAAGTCCTTCTCGGAGATCCGTCCCGGCACCTACGACGTCCACGAGCGCATCAAGGACATGGACGCCAACGGCGTGCTCGGCTCGCTCAACTTCCCGTCCTTCCCCCGGTTCTCGGGCGCGCTGTTCGCCGAGGTCGCCAAGACCGACGCCGAGCTCGCCCTGGCCGTCGTCGAGGCGTACAACAACTGGCACGTCGACAAGTGGTGCGGCGAGTATCCCGGCCGCTTCATCCCCTGCGTGCTCGGGCCGATCTGGGACGCCGAGCTCATGGCCGACGAGATGCGCCGCGTCGCCGCCAAGGGCGTACACGCGGTCGCCTTCTCCATGAACCCCTTCGGCCTCGGGCTGCCTTCGCTGCACGACGCCTACTGGGACCCGTTCTGGAAGGCGTGCGAAGAGAACGAGATCGTGGTGTGTATGCACATCGGCTCCGGCGCCAACATGATCCAGACCTCGCCCGACGCGCCGATGCTGACCCGGGTCACGTGCTCGGGCATCAACATCTACCCGACGGCCGCCGACCTGATCTGGTCGCCGATGATGCACAAGTTCCCGAACCTCATGTTCGCCCTGTCCGAGGGCGGCATCGGGTGGGTGCCCTACTTCCTCGAGCGGGCCGACTTCACCTACAAGCACCACGTGGGGGACCTCCCCGATCACCCCTTCTATGGTGAGAAGCCGAGCGAGCGCTTCAACCGCCGGCTGGTGACGTGCTTCATCGACGATGCCCACGGCGTGCAGAGCCTCGACGTCATGAACGTCGACAACGTCACGTGGGAATGCGACTACCCGCACCCCGACAGCACGTGGCCGAACACGCCCGAGGATGCGTGGGTCTACATGAAGATGGTCGGCGACGACGAAGTGGTCAACAAGATCACCCACCTCAACGCCAACCGCATCTTCAACTTCGACCCGTTCTCGCACATGCCGAAGGAGCAGTCGACGGTGGGCGCGCTGCGGGCCCGGGTGCCGGGCCACGACGTGTCCTACGTCCCCGGCAAGCAGTACGACCTCGGCAAGATCACGCAGGCGAACATGAGCGCCCGCCAGGAGGCACCGGTTGCCGCTGGCCGCTGAGGCCAGCCCCACCGACGCATTTTCGTAGCAAGCTCCCCCGGTCGCCGGACCGGGGGAGTTTCGCGTTCGGCCCAAGGAGGCGGTTGGCATGGTGGACCCGGTACGTGGCTTCGCGATCGAGGCGATGGTGGACCAGGCGATCTCCCGCGAGGTCGCGCTCAGGTGCGCGTACCTCGGGTACCGCGCGCTCTGGACCAACAACCCGCCGAGCGGGCTGGCCGGCCTCGACACCGTGGCCCGCTGGCTCGACGTCCTCGACGAGGACATGGAGGTCGGGGTCGCGGTCGTCCCCCTCGACCATTACGACGCCGACGCCATCGCCAAGCGGGTGGCCGAGCTCGGCATCGACCTGCGCCGCCTCTGGCTCGGCGTCGGTTCCGGCCAGGCGGCCAACGCCATCGAGGTGGTTGACCGCGGCGCCGCCGCCTTGCGCGAAGCGCTGCCCGGCGTTCGCCTGGTGTTGGGCGCCCTCGGGCCCCGGATGCTCGCGGCCGCGGCGTCGTCGTACGACGGCGCCTTCT
>JAXDPV010000219.1:0-6142 GCA_034668185.1 Actinomycetota bacterium | reverse complement strand
CCTCGCACGCGCTGATGAGGCTGCAATAGACCTTGCCGGTCGTGTACGGCCCGAGCCGGCCCTCGACGGCGAACAACATGGCTTCGTCGAGGTGTGCCAGACCCTCGGCCGGGTCGCCTTGATCGATCAGCACCCGACCGAGCGTCTGGCGGGCCTCGGCCTCGACGTCGGCCGAACCCAATCGCCGGCCGAGCTCGACCACCTCGCGTGCGAGCGCGGCCGCCCGATCGAGGTCGCCACCGCCGTGGGCGGCCTCGGCCTGGCGCAGCCGCACGGCGCCGTACTCGGCGCATTCGGGATCGTCGGCCACGGCCCGTTCGGCCCGCCGCAACCAGGCGCCGGCGATCGAGGGTCGGGCTTTGAAACCGTGGTGCTCGTACAGCCACATGGCGCACTGGCCCGCACGCCGGTGCTCGCCCGACGACTCGTAGATCGAGTACGCCCGCTCGCGCGCGTCGATGCAATCGTCGAGGCGGCCGAGCCACCAGGAGGCGTCGGCCAGCACGTCGAGCCGATCGGCCTCCTGGCGAGGGTCGGCGGCCTCGTCTGACACGACCGCGGCGTCGTAGGCCGCTTGCCATTCGTGTCGGCTGAGGGCGTCGCGCGCCGCCGCCAGCGGATTCGATCGCCCCACCGGGCCGACGCTACCGGGCCTATGCCGACGGCGTGAGCTGCGCCGCCAGGTGCTCGAGCACCGGTTGTAGCTGTTCGGCCGGGCTGAACTCGAGGAAGACGACGCCGCCCTCGGTCCAGCCGGTGTGGTTGCCCGGCCAGTAGAAGACGTCGCCCGCCCTCGACGTTTCCTCGGTGCCGTCGGCGTAGCGGACGGTGATCGCGCCCTGCAACACGTAGCCCCAGTGCGGGCATTGGCAGCGGTCCTCGGGCAGGCCCACGAACAACGGCGTGAAGTCCACGCCCGCGGGCAGGTCGATGTGGCGCACGAGGATCTCGCCCCACGTGGTGCCGTGGGTCTCGATGCCGTCCAACTTCATCTCGATCGGAATGTTCTCGAAGTCACTGTGCATACCCGGCATCGTCGGCCTCGCCGGCCCCGACCGCATCGGGCGTTCTGCCCATCCGGGCCGATTCCGTCGATGGGTAACCTGACCGATGCGAGCCCGGCCCGGCACCGGCCACCATCGAGTCGATGACCACGTGGGATCGTGAGGTGCAGGAGCTCGTTGAGCGCGGCCGTGACCGTGAAGCCGCCGCGCTGGCGGTGCGCCACCTCGCCGATTCCCCCGGACAAGGAGAAC
Source organism: Actinomycetota bacterium (assembly GCA_034668185.1). Lineage (GTDB taxonomy): Bacteria > Actinomycetota > Acidimicrobiia > Acidimicrobiales > CADCTF01 > DATLED01. The sequence continues at coordinate 4,886 of JAXDPV010000219.1, read as the reverse complement.
CCATGGACCCACTCGAGCAGTTCGAACGGCTCGGGCCGGTGTTGGCCGGCGTGGTCGGCGGCATCGGGCCCGACCAACTCGACCGGCCCACGCCGTGTGCCGACTTCACCGTGCGGGGCGTGCTCGAGCACATGGTCGGCGGGGCCACGGCGTTCGCCGCCGCATTCCGGGGCGAGCCGGCGGCGGCGGCGCCCACGGGCGACCCTCTTGCCGGCTTCGGCGCCGCCCTCACCGGGCTCGCCGAAGCGGTCAACTCGCCTGGCGCCCTCGACCGCACGATCGCGGCCCCGTTCGGCGACGTGCCCGGGCGGGCTTTCGCCGGCTTCGTCGTGCTCGACGGCCTCGTCCACGGTTGGGACCTGGCCACCGCCACCGGCCAGGCCTACGAACCGCCCGACGACCTCGTGGCCGCGGTCGAGGCTTTCGCGGCCCAGGCGATCACCCCGTCGATGCGGGAGAACGGCATGTTCAGCCAATCCACCGAGCCGTCGGCCGACGCCACTCCCATCGAGCGCCTCGTCGCCTTCACCGGTCGCTGATCAGTCAGCCGGGAGGAGCGAAGAACTCCAGCGCGATGTTGTCGGGGTCGCGGAACGACAGCCCCGAGCCGTAGGGGGCGTCGACCACGCCGCCGTTGGCCACGCCGAGCTCGTTGAGCTTGGCTTCCCACTCCTCGAGCTCGCCCCGGTTGGCGCAGGCGAAGGCCAGGTGGTCGAGGCCGACCTGGCGCTCGTTGAACGGCCCGGCGCCGGCCGGGTCAGGGAACTGGTGCAGGCCGACGAGCGTCGACCCGACCAACCACACGACGTGGTGGAAGGGGCCGGTGTCCTCGTCGAGCACGGGGTCCGAGCCGAACAGGGACTTGTACCAGGGCACGCTCTTGCCGAGATCGCTCACGGTCAAGGCCACGTGCGTAATTGTCGGGAAATCCGCCATGCGCCGACGTTAGCCCACCATCGTCGTCGACGCTCAGGACGTCATCCCCTGCAGCCCGACCAGGGCCCGGGCGTGCTCGATCTCGCCCATGTGGCGCAGGCCGTGCTGGTAGATCCAGCACTCGGTGCCGTCGAGACGGGTGATGCCGGCCTCGCCCGCGACCCGGGCGCTGTAGGTCGAGGCGATGGCCGGAGGGAACGGGCGGCCGACGATCACCTCGCCGAGCGACGAAGGGTCGAGCGACGCCAACCACGACTCGGTCTTGGCGAACACCAGGGCCATGTACTCGCCGAAGGCCGGGTAGTCGCCGATGCGTTGGAGCACCATCTCGTCGACCGTCTTGTGCTTGCCGTGGTCGGCGATGGCCAGGCCCATGCGGCCGGCCCACGAGTCGTCGTACACCATCGGCCCGGCCCCGAGCATGGTGGCGGAACCGTCTTCGATCTGTACGAAGTGGAACAGCGAGAAGGCGATCGGCAGCACCGGCTCCCGCTCGACGTGGTTGACCTGGTCGAGGTCCATGGTCGCCACCGCGTCCTCCCACAGCGAGTGCATGGCCCGCATCCGGCGCCGCAACGAGTCGAGGATCAGGTCCACGTCGGTCACTCCTTGGCCAGCTCGGCCCGGGCGACGGCGGCCACGTCGGCGGCCGAAGCCCGGCTGTGTATCTCGAAGGTGATGCGATCGATGGCGCCGGTGAAGGCGAACGGCGGGTCGTAGTCGTCGACCACCGGCGACAGGCTGTCACGCCCGATGTCGAGCCCGGTCGACCCCAGCATCCGCACCAGGCGCGGCACCTCGACCGAGGCCAGCGCCGCGCCGTCGACGACCAACGACAGCGCGCCGCCCTTGTCGGAACGGCGGAACGCGGCCGCCAGCGAGTGCCGGCCGGACAGCGAGACCGGCGCCGACACCCGGAAGTGGGTCCCGAGGGCGTTGTAGTCGAAGTGCAGCGAGCCGTCCATGACGAAGAACGAGTGCCCGACGTTGTGGCCGCCGCGGGCGTAGAGCACGCCCTCGACCCCACCATCGGGGACGACCACTTCGGCCGTCACCGTCCACGAGCGACCGCCGAACGGGGGTGCGGCGTCGGCGGGGATGTGGGCGATGGGTGGGAAGTAGACGTAAGTGTCGCGGGCGTGGACCGTCCCAGGCCGGGGTGTGCCCCCGAACAGTTCGATCGTCCGGTCGTCGAGGGGCAGCACGCCGTAGCGGCCGGCCTCGACCCACCACTGGTCGATCATCTGCCGCAGCCTCTCGGGCTCGGCCGCGGCCAGGTCGTGGCACTCGGAGAAGTCCGAGTCGAGATGGAACAGGCCCCACTCGTCGTCGTCGAAGGGCTGGCCTTGCTCGTGGTAGGTCGTGATCTTCCAACCGTCGGACCACAGCCCCCGATGTCCCATCTGCTCGAAGTACTGCACCGATCGAGGGGCGGGCGCGGCGCCGGCGAGAAACGTCGGCACCAACGACGCGCCGTGCATCGATGCCACCGGCGCACCGGTGACGGCGAGGATCGTCGGCGCCACGTCGACGGCGTGGCAGAACTGGCGCCGCATCTCGCCCGGCGAACCGATCCCGTTGGGCCAATGCACGACCAGTGGGTCACGCACCCCGCCGCCGTAGGTGTTCTGCTTGTACCAACGCAACGGCGTGTTGCCGGCCTGGGCCCAGCCCCACGGGTAGTTCGAGTGCGAATGGGGCCCGCCGATGTCGTCGAGCCGGGTGGCCACGATCGAGTCGACGTCCTCCCACGCGGCGTTGAAGAAGCTGAACTCGTCCATCACGCCGTAGGGCCCGCCCTCGCGGGAGGCGCCGTTGTCGGAGAGAACCAACAGCAGCGTGTCGTCGAGCAGGCCGCGGCCCTCGAGGAACGCGGTCAGCCGGCCGATCTGGTCGTCGGTGTGCTCGAGCATGGCCGCGAACGCTTCCTGCAACCTGGCCGAGAACGCCTGCTGGTTCGGCGTCAGGTCCGACCACGCGGGCACGCCCGGGTTGCGGTCGGCCAGCGTCGTCCCCTCGGGCACGACGCCCATCGACAACTGGCGCTCGAACCACCGCGAACGCATCACGTCGTAGCCCTCGTCGAACTTGCCCCGCCACTTCATCCGGTAGTCGAGCGGAGCCTGGTGGGGCGCGTGGGTCGCCCCGAAGGCCAGGTACAAGAAGAACGGCCGGTCGGGCCTGATGGATTGCAGGTCGCCGATCCAACCGCAGGCGCGGTCGACGATGTCCTCCGACACGTGGTAGCCGTCCTCGGGGCGGCCGGGCGGGTCGACGGGCCCGTTGTCGCTTGTGAGCTCGGGGTGGAACTGGTCGGTCTCGCCCTGCAGGAAGCCGTAGAAGCGGTCGAACCCCTTCTGCAACGGCCAGTTGGTGTGCGGGCCCGCGGCCGAGCACTCCTCCATCGGCGCCAGGTGCCACTTGCCGGCGGCGTAGGTGGCGTAGCCGTGGGGCCGCAACTGCTCGGCCACCGTCGCCGCCGCCGGGTCGATGCCGCCACGCATGTTGGGGAAGCCGGTGTTCCAGTTCGACACGCCCCGCATCCCCACCGCGTGGGGGTTGCAACCGGTGAGCAGCGCCGCCCGCGACGGCGAGCACAGGGCGGTCGTGTGGAAGTTGGTGTAGCGCAGGCCGCCGGCCGCGAGCCGGTCGATGTTGGGCGTGGCCAGCTCCGAGCCGTAGCAACCGAAGTGGGCGAAGCCGGTGTCGTCGAGCACGACCATCACCACGTTGGGCCCACCCAACCCGGCCGGCGGCTCCGGCCACGACGGCGTCGACTCGCGGTAGGTGCGCCCGATCGTCACGCCCAGCCCCCGGCGAAGGCCACGAACTGGCCGGTGGTGAACCGGCTGGTGCCGTCGACGAAGGGCAGGGCGAAGTGGGCCAGCTCCTCCATCGTCCCGAGCCGGCCCATCGGGACCATGGCCTCGACCCGGGCCCGCCCCTCGGCGTCCTCGGCCCGGTTGGCCTTGAGGAACCCGGGGAAGTCCATGAAGTTGGTGCCGATGGCGTTGACCTGCACGCCCAGGCCCACGACCTCGTCGGCCACGTTGCGCACGAGCATGTTGGCCCCGGCCCGGGCCGACGAATAGAGCGGCGCGCCCGGCGTCGGTCGGGCCCCGGCGGCGCTGGTGAACAGCAGCACCTGGCCGCCGCCGCCCTCGACCATCGCCGGAACGACGGTGCGCAGGAAGTGGTACGGCGCCTCCACGCACCCGACCAGGGCGTGGTGCAGGTCGTCGACCGTCGACTTCAAGAAGCGCCCGACGACGATGCGGCCGGTGAAGGCCGAGGCCGAGTCGACCCGCCCGAAGCGGGAGGTGGCCGCGGCCACGAGACGGGCCGACGCGTCCGGGTCGACGAGGTCGACGCCCTCGACCACCTCGACGGCCGCGCCCCGTTCCTCCAAGGCCTCGACAAGACCTTCGGCGGGATCGCCGACGACGAGATCGTGCCCGCGCTCGGCCAGCAGGCGGGCGAGGTCGGGCCCGACATAGCCGGCGGCGTCGCTCACGATGGCGACCCGGCGGCTCACCCGGCCCTCACCAACCGGGCCACGAACATCGGGCCGTACTCCCACACCAGCTCGTCGCCGTCGATACGGCGGGTGACCTCGATGCCCGGCATACCGACGGGCCGCAGCACGTGGACGCCGTCCTCGAAGGTGCAGACCACCGAGATGTCCTGTCCGCCGGCGGAGGTCCTGCGACAGAAACTGCACCAATCCATCGAGACAGCGCGAAACCGCCTTGAGCTCCGCGCCGGAGAACAAAGCGCGAAAGGGCAGGGTCAATGAAGTCCCCAGCATCATGCGATGGATGGGGTATGGCAACGATTCGCTACAAAATGGGCCGTTTGCTTCTGCGCGTTTCGAATACAGAAGCTAAATGCTTCCGGACGCCTAATAAGCATTCCTTGTGCAACAGCTCGCGAATCCGGTTGTGCGTTTC
>JAXDPV010000218.1:0-6158 GCA_034668185.1 Actinomycetota bacterium | reverse complement strand
CCCGGACCGACGGCAAGGGGCACACGACGACGTGGGGCTTCGACGCCTTGCGCCGCCTGGTATCGGTGGGCGCGCCGGCTCAGGGGACGACCGCGTATGCGTACGACACGCCGGGCGACCTGGTGTCGCGAACGGATGCCAACAGCCATACGACGACCTACGGCTACGACTCGGAGCATCGGCTCACGAGCCTGACGTCGCCCACCGGCCAGCTCTGGACGTACGGCTACGACGCCGCCGGGAACCGGACGACGAAGACCGACGGGCTCGGGACGACGACGTCGAGCTACGACCGGGCCGGCCGCTTGACGGGCATCGACTACTCCGACGCCACGCCCGACGTGACCTTCGGGTACGACGCCGTTGCGAACCGGACGTCGATGACCGATGGCGTGGGCACCGAGACTCGGGCCTACGACGGCGCCGACCGGTTGACCGGAGTGGTGCGCGGTTCGGACTCGTTCGCTTATGCGTACGACGCCGCCGGACGGCTGGCGTCACGGACGTACCCGGACGCGTCAGTCAGCACGTTGGGGTACGACTTCGACGGGCGTCTCACGGGTGTCGTCGCGCCCGAGGGGACGACCTCCTACGGCTACGACGCCGCCGGACGGCCGGTTACGACGACGTTGCCGAACGGCGTGGTCGAGACCCGGGTGTTGGACAACGCCTCCCGGGTTTCCTCGGTCGCCGACGTTCTCGGTGCCTCGGCCTTGGCGTCGTTCTCGTACGCCCGTGACCCGGTCGGCAACCCGACCCAGGTCGTGGCGTCGACGGGCACGCAGGTGTACGGCTACGACGCCGCCGACCGGCTGAGCTCGGTTTGCTACTCGGCCCTTGCCTGCCCGGCCGGGAGCCCGAGCTCGACGTCGTGGACCTACGACAACGTCGGCAACCGCCTGACCGAGACCACCGGGCTCGCCACCCGTACCTCTACGTACGATTCGGCCGACCGCTTGACGTCGTCGTCGCTCGGCGGCGGCGGCGTGGGTCTCACCACGTACTCGTACGACGTCAACGGCAATCAGACCGCGGCCGGGCCGGATACCTACACCTACGACCTCGCCGGCCGGATGACCTCGGCTACCGGCGTCGGCGGTGCCGGCAGCCAGACCTACACCTACGACGGTGACGGCAAGCGGGTTCGCTCGGTGACGACCACCCCGCTCGGCACCACCCAGACCAAGGCCGCCTGGGACGTTTCGCAGGCCGTGCCCGAGATCGGCCTGGAACGTGACGCCGGCGGCACCGTCACCCGCCGCTACGGCTACGGCCTCGACCGGATTTCCACTACCACGCCCACCGGCGCCGGCTCGGCCGTGTCCTTCTACCTACACGACGCCCTCGGCTCCGTCGCCAACCTCACCTCCACCACCGGCACCAAGCAGTGGACTTACACGTACGCCCCCTTCGGCCAGGCCCGCACCACCACCCACGACGACCTCACCGCCCCCGCCCAGCCCATGCGCTTCACCGGCGAGCAACTCGACCCCACCGGCCTCTACCACCTCCGCGCCCGCCAGTACTCCCCCACCACCGGCCGCTTCACCACCACCGACCCGCTCGAACCGGCCGTCACCGACCCGTACGTGTCGTCCTACGTCTACGCCAACCAGCGCCCGACGGTCATGACCGACCCAACCGGCGAGAAGGGCCGGATGATCGGCCCACTGGGCGGTCTCATGGCCCCTCCGGCACGTGCAGTACCTCGAGCCCCTTCACCGCTGATGCCCGTACCCTCCGCGGCGCCGCCCGCGGGCGGCGTTCTGACCGGCCTGGGGCCGCTTGGGCTCGCGGTGGGCGTGGGAGTTGTTGTCGGAGTCGGAATCGTCGCCTGGAACCCGTTCAACTATCGAGCCCCCATAGAGGACTTCAACGGCGACCTCTACGACAGACTTACGAACCAGAAGCAACGAGAGAAGGACGAACTTGCCTTCTATCGATACGTCAGTGAGGCTGAGGTAGCTGTGATCGCCGCAACGGGATTCCTTCGAGGTGGATGGCCTGGTCGCACCTACTTCACCGACACCTATTACAAGGAGGCAGCGTTGGCACAGGCCGAACTCGCGCTTCCGGTAACGCCGACATATGGCATCATCTTCCGCCTCGTGAATCGGCCGGTCATCCACGGTCCGACACGCGTCGAGCCTCGAAATAGCCAGCGCGGCGGAGGAACGCAGTACTGGTCCGATCAGAAGGTCCAAGTCCAACTCCTGAATGCCTGGACACTCACGTGAACACCGAGCAGACGCCGTCCGGGAGCTCATTGATAGGCCGCCAGGTCATGCTCGAGGTCGACGAACCATTCGATCTCATCATGCAGGGTGCGTTGACCATTCGAGGCCGTGTCGTGAGGATTGACGAACGAGATGGGCGACAGGTGCTCACTATCGAGATGGTGCCAGACGATCCACGGCTCCAAGACGCCAGACGGGCGTCCGCCAACGCCCGCTCGTCCGGCGAATCGGTGCTGTCGCTCCTGTCGGAGCCTGGGTCGGTGTGGGTTCACGGCGACTTCGTAAGACAGGACGGCAGCCACCTCGACTTTGGCTACATAGGGCGTCTGTCACTAGCGGACTGAGCGCTCTGGCTCAAAGCCCTCCGTGACGGAAGAAACGAGGTCCGCTAGATCGCTCGGTCCCCGTTCCAGTGGCGCCTTCGGCTCAGCGAAGCGGGCTGAGGTCGCTCCTCCAATGGTCGAGCAATCACTACGACGCCAACAGCAACCAGGTCGCAGCCGGCACGGACTCCTTCACCTACGACCTGGCCGGCCGGATGACCTCGGCCACCGGCATCGGCGGTGCGGGCAGCCAGACCTACACCTACGACGGTGACGGCAAGCGGGTTCGCTCGGTGACGACCACCCCGCTCGCCACGACCACCACCGACCCCCTCGAACCGGACGTCGTCGACCCCTACGTGTCGTCCTACGTCTACGCCAACCAGCAACCAACGGTCATGACCGACCCGACCGGGGAGAAGGGCCGGACCGTCGGAAGCGGCGACGTATTCAGTCCCGGGAACCTGGCCACGCCGGCGAGTGGCGCGGCACAGGAGGGTTCGTCGGGCGGCACAGGAGGGTTCGTTCCAACCCAGATCGGGGTGCCGACCGCCGGCGGACCGTCGTTCGGCCTCCTTGCCGCCGGCACGACTGACTGCTGCGGCAGTGGCACCAAGCCGCCCCGGCCGGCACCCCCTCGAGGCGGCCCGCACGTCGATCCGGTGCTCGGCTCGCTCCTTGCGCTCGTTCTCGCGGAGGCACTGCGTCCCAACCACCGACGCGGGCACGCCAGAGTGGTGAGCCGGTCATCTATCACGGTGGCTCGGGCAGGAACCGGAACTTTACGCCGCGGCCAGGAAGGGCGTGCCGAAGCAGCGCGAAGGTTCAGGCGCTGAGCGTCAACCGATTGCTGCTCGGGCGAGTGATCGGCCTTGCCGCAAGCCTCGACGGGAGCGACCCCTCACACGTACTCCTCCGCGGCGATACACGACAACTCCACCTGGAGTGGGCGGCGTCACGCGACAATGCCGATGACCACCCACATGCGCTGACCACCGCCGTCACTGCAGCACGACTGGACACGGAACGATGCCCGTAACGCCCGAGCAATGGACACGGTCTCTCGCCGTCGTAGTGGAGCCGGCCTTCGAGGAAGTCGCAGCTACCTCCCGGCGCATGTATCCCGGCATGAACATCAGTCATGGTCTCGCACCGGCGCACGAACGCACTTTCCTCGCCTACCAGATGACGCTGATGTTCGATTGGCGTAATGATGAGCATGAGGCGGTGGGGGTTACCTACGTGTCCGCGCAAGCGCGGATGCTCCTCGACTATGGGCGTGGCGCGTACGCCTTTGCCGATCCGGCCGACGAGGCGCTCTACTTGGACGTGACGACTGGCCGCGGATCGGAGATCACCCAGGTCGGCCCGGTCTTCCCCGGATACGTCCCGTCCGGAGAGCGTGACGCTTACGTGGAGATGTTCACCAAGCGCGCTGCTGACCATCTGCGGGACTCGATCCCGGCCATCCTCCGAGCCCTGGAGCGCTCGGAATTCCGGCCGGCCGGCTAGGAGGCTCACAATCAAGAGCCCTACTCAAGACCTGCGGCCTCGCCACCCGCCTCCGTCGACCGGCGTCCCGGCATTCCCCGTCGACCCGACGGGCGCGAGAGGGCGGGGCGTCGGAGCAGTCGGTGGGCTTGTTGGCTTCGGTGCCTCGCGAACACGGCCCGCGCCCTTGGAGCGGCCGTGGAACACTATCCATCGATGTAGGAGGTACGGCCGTGGGAGCGTTCAACCGAGTAGCTGCGCCGCCGGCTCCGTGCCCTCGCTGCGAAAATGTCGTGCAACGTCAGGTTCAGTTCAAGCTCGGCCTCTGCCGCCAGGATGACTGTCAAGTTGGCGACACTCTGACGTTCGACGCAAGCAGCTTGGAGTTTCCGCAAGAGGCTCACGTGTTGGTCGACGGGGCGCCTGAAGAGTGTCCGGTCTGTGGTTATGAGCCGGACGATGAAGAGGTGTTCGCTATCGAGATCGACAATGGTGTAATCGTTGCCGCCAAACTCGCAGAACCTGCCCTTGCCACGAAGCTCTTGGCCACGGGAGCGCTAGCCATCGGTTCATCCGACGACTGATCGTCGCCCGGGAGGCCGTTCGTTCTATCGACGGTGCTTCGCGGTGCAGGCGGTGTGGCGCCGCCAAAAGCATCAAGCCTCGGTGATCGCCCCACGGTCGGCGCCGGTGACCAGGCGGGCGAACTTGGCGAGGACGCCGGTGGTGTAGCGGGGCGGGGGGACCTTCCAGCCGGCACGGCGGACCGCGAGCTCGGCGTCGGAGACCAACAGCTCGATGGAGCGGGCGGGGATGTCGATGACGACGCGGTCGCCGTCGGCGACGAAGGCGATGGGGCCGCCGTCGACGGCTTCGGGGGCGACGTGGCCGATGCAGAAGCCGTGGGTGCCGCCCGAAAACCGGCCGTCGGTCAGCAGAGCACAGTCGCCGCCCCGGCCGGCGCCCTTCATGGCACCGGTGACGGCCAGCATCTCCCGCATCCCGGGCCCGCCCTTGGGCCCTTCGTAACGGATGACCAAGATGGTCCCAGGCAAGATCGAGCCGGCGAGAATCGCCTCCATGGCGCCGTCCTCGCCATCGAAGACGCGGGCCACGCCCTCGAAGCGGTCGACGTCGATGCCGGCCACCTTCACCACCGAACCACGGGGCGCCATCGAACCGGTCAGAACCGCAATGCCGCCGTCGGCGTGGATCGGCGAACTGACCGGATGGACGACGGTGCCGTCGACGGCAGGCGGCGCCAGCGCGGCCAGGTTCTCCTCGATCGTGCGACCGGTGACGGTCAGGCACGAGCCGTCGAGCAGACCAGCGGACAGCAGCTCCTGCATCACCACCGGCACCCCACCGATGCGGTCGAGATCGACCATGTGGTACTTGCCGTGGGGCTTGGTGTCGGCGATGTGGGGCACCCGCCGGCCGATGCGGTTGAAGTCCTCGAGCTCGAGCTCGACCCGGGCCTCGTTGGCCATGGCCAACAAGTGCAGCACGGCATTGGTCGAGCCACCCAAAGCCATGACCACCGAGATGGCGTTCTCGAAGGCGGCCTTGGTCATGATCTTGCGGGGCCGCAGATCCAAGTCCAACAAGCGAACGACGGCCGCACCCGACTGGTGGGCGAACTCGTCACGGCGAGGATCGACCGCAGGAGGCGACGACGAACCCGGCAGCGCCATGCCGATGGCCTCGGCCACCGACGCCATGGTGTTGGCGGTGAACATGCCGGCACACGACCCCTCGGTCGGGCAGGCGTGGCGCTCGATCAACGAAAGCTCCTCGTCGGTCAACGCACCCGCGGCCCGGGCGCCGACGGCTTCGAACACCGAGACTATGTCGAGGGCCCGATCCGAAGGGTCACCAGGGATGTGCCCCGGCAGGATCGACCCGCCGTACAAGAAGACCGAAGGGAGGTCGAGGCGGGCCGCGGCCATCAACATGCCGGGCAGCGACTTGTCGCAGCCGGCGAAGGCGACCAGGCCGTCGAGGCGCTCGGCGTGCATCACGCACTCGACGGAGTCGGCGATGAGCTCGCGCGACACCAGCGACGCGCGCATCCCCTCGTGGCCCATCGAGATGCCGTCGGACACCG